>SKSV01000389.1 GCA_007122815.1 Trueperaceae bacterium
AACGCCGGCCGCCTCAGGTGTCGTAGCGGTGGTAGCCGTGACCGGCCTTGCGTCCCAGCCGTCCCGCCTCGACCCGCTTGCGCAGCCCTTGCGGCGCCCGGAATCGCTCGCCGTACGCCTCGCTCAGGGAGTCGGCGATGGCGAGCATCACGTCCAACCCGACGTGATCGGCCAGCGCAAGTGGGCCCATGGGGTGGTTCAGGCCGAGCTGCACGGCGGTGTCGATGTCCTCTGCGTCCGCCACGCCCTCGTCCAGGGTGCGCATCGCCTCCAGCAGCAGCGCCGCCAGCGCCCTGGTCGTCACGAAACCCTGCCGGTCGGCGACCTCGACCACGGTCTTCCCGCACGCCTCGGACACCTCCCGCACGCGCGCCAGCGCGCTCGGCGACACCATCACCGTGCGCACGACCTCGACCAGTCGCATGCGCTCCGGCGGGTTGAACCAGTGCATCCCCACCACCGCGCTAGGCCTCGACGTGGCAGCGGCAAGGGCGGTGACGGAGAGCTGACTGGTGTTGGTGGCGAGGACGGCTTCGGGTGGGGCAGTGCGATCGAGCACCTCGAAGACGCGCCGTTTCAGCTCTAGCTCCTCAGGGACCGCTTCGATCACGAGCCCGCAACCTGACGCGACCTCCTCCAGCTCGGACGTGAGCACGAGTTCGGCCGTCGCAGAGGTGCGCCTCACGCGTGCCGCCGCGCGCTCCAGGGCGGCTGGCAGGGGGTCGTACAGGCGTACGGAGAAGCCGTGTCCGGCCAGCACGCTGGCGATCCCTCCGCCCATGGTGCCAGCTCCCACCACGGCTACCGCCGTGGATGGGCCGGTTGCGCCAGTCGCAGCCTCGCTCATGCTTCGCCTCCCTAGCCGTGCCCGCCGCCCGGTGGCCTGCGCGCGATAAGCCTCGTACCGAGTCTAAGCGCCAACATCGTCGTCGACCGCGTGCCCGGGAGCCTCGGTATCCTCACCAGCGGCCGCCACCTCGGACGTGCTCGCGTAGAGATCGAAACGAGTAGTGCGACCAGAGATGCTTCCTGAGGGCCGCTGTCCCTCGAGCGGCGGGTCGGTCCTGGCTCGCTTCACCACGACGCGCCTGGTGGCGACCGAGCGCGCCTTGGCGAGCAGCGGCGCCTCCACGCCAGTCGCACCCCACGACGCGACGCTCCTCAGCCAGCGCAGCTCGGCGGCGCTCGTACCGCGCTCCGCGCGCCCGCCCCCGCCCTCCGTGCGTCTGCGGCCGCCCTCCGTGCGGCCGGGGAAGAGCGGGTCGAGGTAGACCACGTCGGCGCTACCCACGCTCTCGAGCGCCTCAGCGGCGTCGGCCTGCCGGAGCTCCATGCGCAGGGCGGCTTCCAGCCCGGCCGCCCGCCAGCGCTTCAACGCCTCCTCGAGCATCAACGCCATCACCGGGGAGCGCTCGATCATCAGGACGTGCGCACCAGCGACCGCGATCACGCCGGCGTCTGCGCCCCAGCCGGCAGTGGCGTCGACGACGCACGCACCGCTGATCGGTTTCCCCAGGGCACGCAGCAGGGGATCGCGCCCTGGTCGCACCGCTCCAGGTGGTGGTGGCCTCCGCGGCGCCGAGCCCGCCGGAGGCCCCCTCAAGGCGGGCCCCTCCTCGTCCCACCAGACCACGACCGGCGGAGGTGTCGCCTCCAGCCAGTCACCCAGTTCGAGCAGTCGGCCCCCCAACCGCCGGGCGCACGCCTCGGCCGCGGCAAGCCAGCGCGACTCGGCAGCCACCACGAGAGGAGCCTGACCCGAGCCTGTCACGCGCTCCGCTCACGTGCTCGGTCCACTTGCGTATCGACGGTGCTACGGAGCATGATGTTACGTATCGTAAGACTTACGAACCGTCGGGGTTCGTATCGAACGTAGCAAGCCGAAAACCAGGAGGAAACAGAGTGAGCAACTCAGCCATCGCCCAGCGGCGCGCGCTCTCAGTCGCGCCCGCCGCCATGAGCGTGCATCCGATCTCGCCGGTCAAGGCCGAAGGCGCCCACGTCTGGGACGCCGACGGCAAGCGCTACCTGGATTGGACGGTCGGCATCGCGGTCATGAACATCGGCCACTCGCACCCGAAGGTCGTCTCCGCGGTGCAGCGCCAGGTGGCGGAGTTCCAACACCTCTGCTTCGCGGTGGGCATGCACGAGAGCTACGTCGAGCTCGCAGAACGGCTCGCCGCCATCGCTCCCGGCCCCTCGCCGAAGCGCACCTTCTTGGTCAACTCGGGCGCGGAAGCCGTCGAGAACACCGTCAAGATCGCCCGCGTGGCGACCGGACGACAGGGCATAGTGGCCTTCACCCACGCCTTCCACGGACGCACCCACATGGCCCTCTCGCTCACGGGCAAATCCGACCCGTACAAAGCCGGGTTCGCTCCCCGCGCTGCCGAGGTCTACCGAGCCGCCTACCCCTACCTCTACCGCAACCCCTTCGGCCTCACCGGCGAGCAAGCCGCGGAAGCCTACCTCGAGCAGCTCCGTGACCTGGTCGCGACGACGATCGGGGAGAACGAGGTGGCGGCCTTCCTCATCGAACCCGTCGCCGGGGAGGGCGGCTTCATCCCGGCACCCGAGCGCTTCCTGCGTGGCTTGCGCGAGTACGCCGACCGTATCGGCGCGCTCTGGATCGACGACGAGGTGCAGGCCGGCATGGGCCGGACCGGGCGCTGGTGGGCGGTGGACCACTTCGATCTCGAGCCGGACCTCGTCGCCACCGCCAAGGCGCTCGCGAGCGGGTTCCCGCTCGGAGCCGTCGTCGGCAAGGCAGAAGTGATGGACGCGGTCGGCCCGGGCATGCTCGGCTCGACCTTCGGCGGCAACCCCAGCGCTTGCGCGGCGGCGCTCGCGACCATCGAGGTGATCCAGGAGGAAGGCCTGCTCCAGCGCGCGGCCACCATCGGCGACGCCATACGCGAGCGCATGGAAGCGCTGCAGCGGCGCCAGAGCGCGCTCGGCGACGTGCGCGGACTCGGGGCGATGGTCGGTCTGGAGTTCGTTCGAGACGACGGCCACACGCCGGACCCGGAGCTGGTCCAACGCCTGGTGGTCGAGTGCCGGGAACGCGGGCTGCTCGTGCTGCCAACCGGTACCTACGGGAACGTGATCAGGCTGTTGCCGCCGATCCGCATGAGCGACGCCGAGCTCGAGTTGGGCCTGGCGACCCTGGAGTCGGCCATCGCCGTGGCGCGGGGGGCGGACCCAGTGCCGGCCTGAGCCGGGATCGGACGACGCCCCACCTGGTGGTACGCTCTGGCTCATGTCCGGTATTCGCATCGCCCCTTCCGTGCTCGCAGCCGACCTGGGTCGGCTCGCTGAGCAAGTCGCCGCCGTCGAGGCGGCGGGCGCAGAGTGGATCCACGTGGACGTCATGGACGGCCACTTCGTCCCGAACCTGAGCTTCGGGCCGTCGGTGGTGGCGGCGGTGAGGAGATCGACGAGCTGCTTCGTGGACGTGCACCTGATGATAGACGCTCCCGAGCGCTGGGCCAGCGCCTACGTCGATGCCGGGGCCGATCTCGTGAGCGTGCACGCCGAGGCCACCCCTCACGTGCACCGTGCGCTGGCGGCGGTGCGGGAGGCCGGAGCTCAGGTGGGCCTAGCGGTCAACCCGCTCACCCCGCTCACGGTCCTCGAGGACGCCTTCGACGAGCTCGACCTGGCCGTGGTTATGGCGGTGGACCCGGGTTTCGGCGGCCAGCACTTCCTCTCGCGCGCGCTCGCTCGGCTCGAGCGCCTGCGCGAGCTGCGTAGCGTCAGGGGCGTCGACACGCTGCTCCAGGTGGACGGCGGCATCTCCGTGAAGACCATCGGCGACGCCCGCCGCTCCGGCGCCGACGTGGCGGTGGCGGGAAGCGCGGTCTTCGGCGCGAGCGACGCCGCAGCCGCGCTCGAAGAGCTGCGCAGCGCCGCGGCGGCCTAGGCGCCAGGAACGCTGACGCGCGAGCAACGCTGGCGCGCGAGCAACCCTGGCTCAGGCGGCTTCCAGGAAGCGGCCCATGCGCCGGAAGCGCTCGCAGCGCTCGCCCGCGAGCCGCGCGCCGGGGATCCCGTAGAGTTCGGCGAAGGCTCTCTCGACCGACACCTTGACGGCCTCGATGGCGCCGGCAGGGTCCTTGTGGGCGCCGCCCACCGGTTCGGCCACCACCTCGTCGACCACGCCCTGCTCCAGCAGGTCGTGGGCGGTCAACTTGAGCGCTTCGGCCGCGCGAGGCGCCTCCGCCGCGTCCCGCCAGCGGATGGCAGCACAAGACTCCGGGCTTATCACCGAGTAGATGGCGTGCTCCAGGATGAGCACACGGTTCGCTACACCCAGCGCCAGGGCGCCGCCCGATCCCCCCTCGCCGACGATCACGCTGACCGCCGGGACGCGCAGCCGACTCATGCGCTGGATGCTCGCCGCGATGACCCAGGCTTGCCCCTGCTCCTCGGCCGCGATGCCCGGGTACGCGCCGGGCGTGTCGATGAGGCACAACACCGGCAGGGCGAACTTGTCGGCGAGGTCGAACAGGCGCAAGGCCTTGCGGTAACCGCTCGGGTGCGCCATGCCGAAGTTGCGATGGATGTTGTCCTTGGTGTCGCGACCCTTCTGCTGTGCGATCACCACGAGACCGCGGTGACCCAAGCGCGCCAGCCCGCCCACCAGCGCCGGGTCGTCGCCCAGCGTGCGGTCGCCGTGCAGCTCCGTGAACTCCTCCACCACACCAGCCAGGAAGTCCAGCGCGGTCGGGCGACCGGGAGCGCGCGCCACCTGCACGCGCTGCCAGCGGTTCAGGCTGGCGAAGGTGTCGCGCGTCAGGCTCGCAAGCCGCTCTTCGAACGCGGCTATCTCACCTGAGAGGTCGACGCCCTGCTCGTCGGCGTAAGCGCGCATGTCGCGGATGCGCGCCTCGAGCTCGACCATGGGCCTCTCAAAAGGTAGCGGCACTAGCCTCGCTCTCCTCGCCGGGAGCCTGCTGCTCCGCTTCGCCCTGGCCCGAGCGGAGCAAGCGCAGGTAGCTCCCCAGGCGCGCCTTGAGCGCTCCGCGCGCGATGACGTCGTCCAGCATGCCCTTGCGCAGGAGGAACTCCGCACGCTGGAACCCCTCGGGCAGGTCCTGCTTGATGGTCTGCTGGATCACCCGCGGCCCAGCGAAGCAGATCAACGCGCCCGGCTCAGCCACCACCAGGTCGCCGAGGGTCGCGAACGAGGCCGTCACGCCGCCCGTGGTCGGGTCGGTCAGCACGCTCAGGTAAGGCAACCTCTCGGCCGCCAGCGCCTCCAACGCGACCGTCGTCTTGGCCATCTGCATCAGCGAGAGCGCGCCCTCCTGCATACGTGCGCCACCGGAGGCAGCGACGCTCACGAAAGCGCGCCGCTCGGCGGCGGCCCGCTCGACGGCTCGCGCGATCTCCTCGCCCACGACCGATCCCATGGAGCCCCCGAGGAAGTCGAAGTCCATCACCGCCAGGGCGACGCCCTCGCCCTCCAGCGTGGCCGCTCCGGTGACGATGGCGTCGGGGCGCTCGCTCTTGGCTTGCGCCGAGCGCAGCCGCTCGGTGTAGGGTTCAGTGTCGACGAAGCCCAACGCGTCCTCTGGCTGCACGAACCCCGACCAGCGCTCGAAGCTCCCATCGTCAGCCAGCATCTCGATGCGCGCCTCGACCGGCATACGCTCGTGATGCGAGCACTCCGGGCAGACGTACAGGTTCGCTATGAGGTCCTTGCGGTATATCTGGGCGTGACAGCCGACGCACTTGAGCCAAAGTCCGGCCGGGCTGGCGTCGTCGTCGTCGCCACGCGTCGGACGCTTGCGGCGGAACCAGCGTTCGAGCGCCATCCGTCCTCCTCGTCGAGCGTGGGTGGGGGCGTCAGCACGCGACATGATACACGCCGAGCGCCACGGCGCGCCTCCTTGTGAGTCATCGCGGAGCGTCGTATCGTGGAGACCATGGAGAGCGCCAGGGTCGTCCTGGTCACGAACGTCGGCCAGGGATTCGGTCGGGCCGTGGCGCTCTCGTATGGCCAGGCGGGCTTCGACGTCGTGTGCGCCGACCCGGACGTCGACCTCGCCTCCAAGACCGCCGCAGAGGTCGAGGAGGTCGGCGGGCAGGCGATCCCCGTCCAGGCGGACATGACCTCGCTGCTCGAAGTGCGTTCGGCCTTCGCCAAGGTCTTCGAGATCTTCGGCCTGCTCGGCGGCGTGGTGCACGTCGTCAGCCAGGAGAGCCACGCCCGCTTCGACGACCTGTCCGAGAGCGAGTTCGCGGAGCTGTTGCGCGAGGACGTCACCAGCACCTACCTCCTCCTGCGCACGGCGGTGCGTTTGGTGAGACCAGGCTGGGTGGTGGTCGTGGCGCCCCCTGGCAGCAACGAGCACCCCCAGATGGCCGCCGTGCAAGGCGCGGTGAAGGGCCTCGTCAAGGCCCTGGCGCACAAACCACGCCATGAGGCGGTCTCGGCGGTCGAGTTCGACGAGATGCTCTCCGAACCCGAGCGATCCCCGCCGCGCGTGAACGTGGTCGTGCCCTCGCGGACGGCCTCGGACCCGCGCAGCGACGCCGCGCTGGTGCACGCGGTCCGGTACCTCGGCTCCGCCGCCGCCAAGGGGCTGCGCGGCAGCGTGCTGCCTGTCCACCTCCCCGCTCCGCCCAAGGTCATCGAGACCCTCCTACCCGAAGTCCAGGCGGCGCTGGACGACAGCGTCCGCCAGGGCGACCTCGACGACGACGGGCTCGGCGACTTCGAGCCCACCGCCGAGGCAGCGCTCCTCGATGACGTGCTGCAAGAGGCTGGGCTGGACGACGAGGCGCTGAGACGAGCCGAGCTCGGGCTCGAGCGGCTGGAGGAAGCCGCTCTGGACGAGGAGGACGAGTCCACGGACGGGGTCGAGCGCGTCTGGAACCCCGCCACCAGGCTCGGCGGGTGGCAGCGGTGAAGCGGTGAAGTGCCCGTACTGTTCGGGTGACGACACTCGCGTGGTGAACTCGCGCCCCTCCG
>SKSV01000167.1 GCA_007122815.1 Trueperaceae bacterium
ATCCACGACGGTGGCGCCGACAACGCCCTGCTGCGCGGCCTCGACCTCGAGGTCGAGTACCGCCGCTTCAACGCTGACTTCAGCGGCAGCGACCTCTACGCCTTCGCCGAGTACGACCTCGACATCGGCTTCATCGCGCTGCAGCCCTACGTCGGCTACCAGATGTACGACGACAACCGCGCCCCGCGCCTCCAGTTCAACGAGCTGGTCGCCGGCACCGCGCTCCAGACCTCGCCCTTCGACTTCGGCATCGTCAAGCCCAGCCTCGTCGGCGCGGTCAACTTCCGCACCACGGACTACGGCGCCGACAACTCCGCCGGCACCTTCACCGCGACTGAACTGCAGTGGAGCGTCGGCCTGGTCCTCGACGAGTTCCTGTTCGGCGAGTACTCGACGCTGAGCGGCCGTTACGGCCAGTACACCGGCACCAACACCGCCACCTTCGCGGCCCCCGGCGGCAACCCCGTCCCGGGTGTGGGCATCGACGCCGACCTCGGCGGCGCCACCACCTCCACGCAGGGCTTCGAAGTGCAGTGGAACTACCGCGACCTGGTCTTCACCTACGGTATGTACGACACCACCGACGGTGTGGACAGCCGCGCTGCGCAGCAGTTCCGCGTGAACTACCGCGTCAACTTCTGATCGCCTGATCAGCAGTCGATGACGAGAGCGCGCCCCGGTCTTCGGACCGGGGCGCGCCTCTTATCGATGTCCAGGGGTGTCGCGGCGGGGGTATCACGGGCGCCTCTTTCGCGAGTGCGGCCCCGGGCGCTGCGTTAGGTTCAGCCGGGCTCAGGGCGCGCCAGTACCCTAAGCCCGCCGGGCTCGAGGCAGACGCTGAACTCGTTCGCTTGGTCGCCGAGACCCTCCCCGTCGACGTGAGCCACTACGGCGCTCGACCAGAGCACCCTCACCTCCCGGCCTGAGAACGTGTGGATGCGCGGGTGCCGCTCGTGCGTGCCGCGCATGACCTTCGGCAGGATCGCCATGGTGCCGGCGCGCCCGAAGCGCCCCGCGACCACCACGTCGAGCAGACCGTCGTCGGTACGCGCCCGGGGTGAGAACAGGAACGAACCGCCGGCGCGGGGTCCGTTCTGGGTCCCCACGAGCAGGGCGGGCCCGGCGTGCACCTCCTCGCCGTCGACCCAGACCTGCGCCTCTCGCACGGTGAAGTCACGCATCGCCGTGACGATCCCGAACAGGTAGCGGCCGAGCCCCCGGTAGACCCGCGGAGCGTGCTCGATGCGACGCGCCACGTCGGCGTCGAAGCCGCTCCCGAAGCTGTTCACGAAAGGCTCTCCGTTGACCCAGCCGACGTCGACCGCGCGGCTGTGACCGCTCGCCAACGCCCTCACCGCGGCATCTACGTCGAAGCGATCGACGCTGAGCGCGAAGGCGAAGTCGTCACCCGAACCCATCGGCAGCAGCCCCATCGTGAAGCCGCGCCGCAGGCAGGCGATGGCGACCTCGTGGATGGTGCCGTCACCTCCGACCGCCACCGGAACCGAACCATCGGGCAGGTTCGAGACCAGCTCCGTGGCGTGCCGCGGCCGCTCGGTGTGGTGCACTGCGAGCGCGAGCCCGGCTCGCTCGAGGCTCCGCACCACCCTCTCCAGAGCGGCGGAGCCGCGGCCGCGGCCGGCAACGGGGTTCACCACCAGGTGCAGCATGACCTGCGAATAGTACCCTCTCGGAGAGGCTTCGTGCTCGGTTAGAGTGGCCCATGCCAAGCCTCGCGGACCTGATCGACCTAGGCGGCCTGCCGGCTCCCTGGCGTTCGCTGGGTGAGGTCACGCATGCCTGGGACGTGCTCGCCCGGCTAGACGAGCTGCTCGAAGGGCTCACCGGCCGTATCGCCGGTGAAGTGCACCCGAGCGCCGTCCTCGAGGGCGCGGTGCGCGTCGAGCAAGGTGCGCGCGTCGGACCGCACGCCTACCTGGTGGGCCCGGTGTGGTTGCTGCCTGGCGCGTACGTGGGCCACGGAGCGCACGCGCGTGGCGGTGTGATCCTGGCGGAGGGGGCCGGGCTCGGTCACGCCTCCGAGGCGAAGCGCTCGGTGCTGCTGCCAGGAGCCAAGGCGCCCCACTTCAACTACCTCGGCGACAGCCTGCTCGGTCAGCGCGTGAACCTCGGCGCCGGCGTCAAGTGCGCGAACCTCAAGGCTCAAGGCGATGGCGTCAGGGTAGACGGGGTGGAGACGGGTCTGCGCAAGCTCGGCGCGATCGTCGGCGACGACGTCTCCATCGGCTGCAACGCGGTCTTGGCCCCTGGCACGCTGGTGGGGCCGGGGAGCGTGATATACGCGAACGCCAGCGTGCGGGGCGTGATCCCCCCGCGCACCATCGTCAAACTCGGCGACTCGCTGACATCGGAGCCGTTGCGAGCTAGTTGAGAGCCGGCGCCGACGCGCGGCCCGGCATCGCTCGTCAAGGGTTCGCTGGTTCGATCATCCCGTAGTCGCCGTCGTGGCGGAGGTAGATCACGCTCACCAGGTCCGTGTCGACGTTCTTGAACACGAAGAAGTCGTGTCCGAGCGCCTCCATCTGCATGGCGGCGTCGTCCGCTGACATGGGCCTCAGCACGTAACGCTTGACCCGCACCACCTCGGGCGGGCGATCGGCTTCGTCCTCCGGCTCAGGAGTGGGCTTCTCCTGGCCCCGCTTCGCGATCATGCGGCCCTTGAACTTCTTCAGCTGCCGCTCGAGCTTGTCTACCACCAGGTCAGTGGCGGTGTAAGTGTCGCCTCCACGTTCCTCGGCACGAACCATGCCGTTGGGGAGGTTGAGCTGGACCTCGACCTTCGCCGGGGCGCCGCCTATGCGGTCGTCGTAGGACATGACCACGCGAGCGTCGACGATCTGGTCCGAGAACCGGTCGAGCTTCGCCAGCTTCTCCTCAGCGTACGAGCGCATGGCGTCGGTGATGTCGATGTCACGCCCGATGAGCTTGTAGATGTGCATGCTCGCTCCCCTCGCTTCGTGCGCCGGCCAGCGGCCCGTTGGACCGTCACTCTACCGCGCCAGGCGACCGGCACGCCGATCCTCGCGTGCTAACTTCAGGGTGGATGAGCGTGCAGGACACAGCGTCAGGGAAGGCGGAGGGGAGCCCCACCGCACAGCCGCTTGCGGGAGAGTCGCGCAGCCAGACGGGGGCTCTAGCAGACGGCTACCAGACGAACAGATGTCCCGCTTGTGAAGGCATCTCGGTGCTGCAGGAGAAGTGGGTGCTGCACATCGTCAATGCCCTGCTCGACGGTCCCAAGGGCTTCAAAGCGATTGGCCGCGAGGTCGGCGGCTGCAACCCGACCACGCTCACGCAGCGGCTCGGCCGGCTCGAACTGCTGGGCCTCGTCGTCAAGGACCACGGCAATGGCCAATGCCGTGCCTGTTACCGCCTGACCGAAGCTGGTGAGCGCCTAGAGGGCGTGATCGAAGCGATCAGGCACTGGGCTGACGCGCACCTCGTGGGCAACGGCGAGGCGCACCACTGAGTGCCCGCGGCCAGCAGCGGAGCGCCTAGCCACCAAGGCTGAAGCGCCGCCGACGCGCTAGCCGCGCCGGCCGAACAGCCCACGAGGCTTGCGCGCCTCGTCGAGTTCTGCTTGCAAGGTCTTCACGCGCTCCTTCACCTTCGCCAGGCGGGTCTTCATGGCATCGTTCTCGTGTCTCAGGCGTGCCACCTCGGCACGCAAGCCGCCCAACTCCGTGGCCGCGCCTGGCTGCGGCAGGGGTGAGCCGTCGTTCGGATCGAATCCGTGGAGCGGCGCCCCCTCCAGTATCGCGGTCGTGTTGACCGCAGCAGGCGACAGACCAGTGTCGTTGCGCGGTGAGTTCAGCAGGCGCTGGACGCGCTCGCGCAGGTTCTTGTCCCCCAGAGGCTTCTGCAGCAGCAGGTCTGCTCCGGCCTGGCGCGCCTCCTTGCGGGTAGCGTCCGGCAGCGAGCTGCCCTGCTCGGGCTCCGGCGCGACGAGCACCACCGGGACGTGCGCCAGGCGCTTGACCGTCTTGAGCTTCTGACAGATCACGTTGCCGGAGACGTCCGGGAGATCGGTAGCGAGCACCACGGCGTCGGGCGTGTGCTGACGGAGGTGCGCCAGAGCGTCCGCGCCGCTGCCGACCACCACGAGGTCGAAGGCGTCAACGCCGAGGATCATGTCGAATAGTTGCTGCTGTAACGGGTCGGCGTCGGCGACCAGCACGGAGGAAGTTGCCATGATGGGGGACGATAGCACGGGCCGACCACGCGTCAGGATACAAGCGCCACGTTCGCCGAGAGGTCCTGGGCCCGCCGGCCCAGCGACCCTGTGGCCGAGGTCCCGAACGCCATAGCGCGTGCGCTGCTAGCGCTTGCTCTTGATCGGCAGGTTAGCGACCAGGACCATGCGATCGCCCTGTTGCTCGAAGCGCACGTCGTAGTCCTCGGCGTCGGAGGGGAAGTACTTCCCGATCACGGTGAGCAGCTCGGACTTGAGCTCCTCCATCTTGCCCGGCGTGAGCTTCGCCCGATCGTACGAGAGCACGAGCTTGAGGCGCTCCTTGAGAGCGTCCCGGCTCTTCCGGCGCCGGAAGAACCCGAACATCAGGCTCCCCCGAAGAGCTTCCGCAGACCGGCCATGAAGCCGCGCTTCTCGTCGAACTGCAGGTAAGGGACCTCATCGCCGCGGATGCGACGGGCGATGTTGCGGAAGGCCTGCGAGGCGGAGGACTTGGAGCCCGCGCTGTCGAGGCTGGCGGGGCTGCCCACGTTCGTCGAGATGAGGATGTGCTCGTCCTCAGGAACGATACCGATCAGCTTCACTCCCAGGATCTCCAGGACGTCGTCGACCTCGAGCATGTCTCCGCGCTTGACCATGGCGGGGCGCAAGCGGTTGACGATGAGCCTCACCTCGGTGATCTCCCTGGCTTCCAGCAGACCGATGATCCGGTCGGCATCGCGCACCGAGGAAACCTCGGGGTTCACCACCACCAGCGCGCCGGTGGCGGCTGATGCGGCGGTGCGGAAACCGCTCTCGATCCCCGCCGGGCTGTCGATTACGACACGGTCGAAGCCTTCGTCTTCCAGCAGGTGCTTGACGGTCTCCTGCATGCGCTGCTCAGAGAGCGCGCTCTTGTCCTTGGTCTGCGAGGCGGCGAGCAGGTGGAGGGTGTCCACCCGCTTGTCTCGGATCAGGGCCTGGCGCAGCTTGCAGCGCCCCTCGAAGACGTCGATGAGGTCGAACACTACGCGACCCTCGAGTCCCATGACCACGTCTAGGTTGCGCAGCCCCACGTCGGTGTCTACCACACACACCTTCTCGCCGAGCTTGGCCAGGGCCGCGCCGACGTTCGCGGTGGTGGTGGTCTTGCCGACTCCCCCCTTGCCAGAGGTCACGACGATAGCTTTGGCGTTCACAGAAGCGGAGCCCTCCAGGAGATCGGCCGGTCGGACGAGGGCCCCGACGGGGGCAACAGACCGGAACCGGCACGTGGCGGAACGATACCACAGCCCTGCCGCCCTCTCGAGGGCTCGCTCAGGCGGGTTCCAGGTTGGCGAACCGTGCCGCCAGGCGCTTCGCGCCGGCCTCCTCGAAGACCACCGTGAGCTCGGTCCGCCCACCCTCGCCACTCACTCCCACCACGGTACCCGCCCCGTACTTGGGGTGCCGAACCCGCTCGCCGCCCCGGTATGCGCTGCTCTGCCCACCTCCAGACCGGGTTGCCGCTGGCGCGTTGGGCACCTCCCAGGCGTCGCCTGGTTGGGGTCGCCGAGGGGGGCCCTCGTGCAGCGCCCGACCGAACACGTCGATCTCCTGGAGCGCCCCCTTTGGAAGGTCCTCGAGGAACCGGCTCGGGCGGGCGAACTCGGTGCGGCCGAAGGTCATACGTGAAGAGCAGTGGACGAGGAACAGCTGCTCTTGAGCGCGGGTGATACCGACGTAGAGGAGACGTCGCTCCTCCTCGAGCTCCTCCAACCGGGCGGTGGCGGATCGGTGCGGCAGCAGCTGCTCCTCCAGACCCACCACGAACACGACCGGGAACTCCAGCCCTTTCGCGTTGTGGAGCGTCATCAGGGTGACGGCTTCCGAGGGCAGCGGACCGTTTACGGCCTCCACGGCGCGGTCGTCCACGCTGGTCATCAGCGCTGCCTCGTCGAGGAAGTCGGCGATCCCGCCGCCGGACTCCTCCTCCCACTCCGTGACGGCGGCTACGAGCTCGTCGAGGTTCTCGATCCGCGCCAGCGCCTCGTGGCTCCCCTCGACGCGCAACGCTTCCAGGTAACCGCTCTGGTCCAAGACCGCCTTGAGGAACTGGCTGGCCGGCAGCGTGTCGGCGGCCTCGGAGAGATCGTCCATCAGCTGGACGAACTCCGCGATGCGCTTAACGGCGGTACTGCCACGCAGGGCCTCGTCCGCGGCGCGCAGGGCGTCCGCGAGTCGCAGCCCGTGCCGCTGCGCGTAAGCGCTCAAACCGCGCTCGCTGGTCTGTCCGATGCCGCGTTTCGGGCGGTTCAGGACTCGGCGCCAGGCCACGTCGTCTGCGGCGTTGAGCGCCGCGCGTGCGTACGCCAGCGCGTCCTTCACCTCGCGACGCTCGTAGAAGCCGACGCCGCCCACGATCACGGCGGGCAGGGCGGCTCGCCGCAGCGACTCCTCCAGCACTCGCGATTGAGCGTTGGTCCGGTACAGGATCGCACAGTCGCTCAGCTTCACGCCCTCGCCCTGGAGGCGCTCGATCGTGCGCGCCACGAAGTCGGCCTCGGCGCGGTGATCGTTCGCCCGGTACAGCCTCACCGGCGGCCCCTGGTCCTTGGTGGCGCGGAGGTCCTTCTCGAGCCTGCCTACGTTGTGGGCGATCAGCGCGTTCGCGATCCCGAGGACGCTGGCTACGCTGCGGTAGTTGAGCTCCAGGCGGTACACGATGGAATCTTCGTAGTCTCGCTGGAAGTCCAGGATGTTGCGGATGTCCGCGCTGCGGAACCCGTAGATGCCCTGATCTG
>SKSV01000281.1 GCA_007122815.1 Trueperaceae bacterium
CACCGCGGTGGGGCTGGAGGCGCTGCGGCGTTTGCGCGGCGTTCGCAGGGGGGAGTCGGGGGCGCCTGCGCTGAGAGAGGCGTTCGCGCTGAGAGCCGCGTCCGCGCTGAGAGAGGCACCCGCACTGGTGCTGGCGACCGCCCACCCGGCCAAGTTCGCCGAGGTCGTGGCGCGCGCCGTTCCCGGAGAGAGCGTCGAGCACCCGGCTCTCGAGCGGTTGCCGGCCGCCAGAGCGTTCGGTCGCCTCGCCGCGGAGCCGGGCGCGCTGCAAGAGTGGCTGCTGAACCAGTTCTAGGTCACACCCGCGCGTAGGGCCCCGCAGCACCCTCGCCGACGTGCATGACGCGGAACTCCCGCAGCAGCTTGGCGAGGTGAGCGAGCAAGCTGCGTTCGGCCAGGTCATGAGCCTCCGGCGGGATGCCGGGGTACACCCTCTCCCGCAGGTTCTCCAGGTCCGCGGGTCCGCGCGCCAGCGCCTCGAGCACCGTCGCTTCCCGCTGCAGGCGATGATCGCGCGCGCTCGTGAGCACCGTCTTGCCGTCGCGACGCACCGGGCCGTGCGCGGGTGCGACGATGGCGGGGTCCAGCGCGGCAGCTCGTTCGAGGGAGGCGAGGTAGGTGCTCACGTCGCCGTCGGGGAGGCCCACCCACATGGAACCCTCCCCGGCGACGAGGTCTCCGGCGACCAGCAGGCGCCGCTCCGGCCACCACGGCGCCACGTGATCGAGGCTGTGCCCGGGTGTGCCTACTAGCGTCAGCGCAGCCGATCCCAGCGTGAGCCGCCGACCGTGACGTACCCCCAGAGCGCGCCAGCTCGGCTCGCAACGGTCCAACTCACCGGCGGGTGCCCACACCTGCACGCCCGGCCAACGCGCCAACATAGCCTCGAGCCCGCCGACGTGGTCGCGGTGAGTGTGGGTCAACAGGATACCCTTGGGCTCTCGCACGCTCAGCGCAGCGAGCGCCTCCGCTACGGCATCAGCCGCGCCGGCCTCGCCACCACCTGGGTCTACCACCACGCCGACGCCCTCGCTCGCGAGGACGTAAGCGTTCGTGTGCGTGAACGGAGGGGGCGTTCGGGAACGCAGCGGCACCCGGATCACGCCGTCGCAGACGACCTCGCTGTGCCCCGGCTCGCTCACCGCGCGGTTCGCAACGCCTCCAGCGCGGTGCCCAACGCCAGCTTGGCCTCGCTCGGGAGGTCCGGCTCGACGCCGCGCCCCTCCCACGTGGGTCCGCCCACGGGTGCCAGCACACCGGTAGCGATCCAGGCCTGCGAGCCGTCGCGCAGGCAGAACGGCAGGACCGCTTCGACGTTGCCTGCGGTCGTGGCGCCGACAACCAACGCCCGACCGCGCTGCTGCAGCGCGCCCGCCAGGCCTTCGGCCGCGCTGTGCACGTCGCCATCGACGAGGATCGCCAAGGGAGCTTGGGTCACGGTGGCGCCGAGGGCGGGATAGGGGATAGGCAGCGACCACGACGTCACGGCTCGCCACAGGAACCCGTCCGTGAACACCCCGGCGACCTGCATCATCGTCACCAGCCTCCCGCCCGGGTTGCCGCGGAGGTCGAGCACGAAGGCGTCGGCGCCGCCCCTGACGAGCGCTTCGACCGCGTCGCGCACGCCGTCTGCGGTGCCAGCGACGACGAGGTCGTCGACGCGAACGTAGCCCGTGCCGTCGGGCAGCAGACCGTAACCGATGGGTCCGGCACGCCTCAGCGGCTCCGGCGGCTCGACGGGCGCGGGCCAAGGGCCCGCGGGCCCCTCGCGCGTGCCGGCAGGCGCCCCGGCGGAGTCCAGCTCGCCTGCGAGCGAGAACACGCCCAGGCAGGGGAGGTCGCCGTAGCGCTCGCGGAACTCAGCGACCCGCGAGGGGCGGACGAAGGCCGTGTGGTCGTCGCCGATCTCCTCGTACATGGCCTCGAGCAGGTCGAAGAGCGCTTCGTCGTCGCTGGCCTCGCGGGCACGCGGCGCGTAGCGCTCGTAGGCCTCGTCCCAGTCCACCGCCGAGCGGCTGAGGTCCCAGTAGCGCTCGTCGACGAGGCGCCAGGCGATCTCGAAGCGGGTGAAGCCATCGCTCGCGAAGCCACCGCTGGCGGCGCCGAAGAGCACCGTTAGCGCGAGCGCGAGGGCCAGGGCGAAGCGAGTGCTCACAGCGGCGGCGCGTGGCTGAGCGCGGCGTGCTCCTCGAGCATGTCGGCGTCGAGCTCGAAGCTCTGCGCGCCCACCCGGGTCGTGTTCAGCGCGCCCGCGACGTTCCCTATCCAGGCGGCGCGGAGTAGGTCGCTGCCCGCGAGCACCGCGTGCGCGAAGGCGGCGCTGTAGTAGTCACCGGCGCCGGTCGTGTCCACGACGTCGTCGATCTCGAGCGCCTCGACGAGCTCGGTCAACTCGGGCGTGACGACTATCGATCCCGCCTCACCCACCTTGACGACGAGCCGCTGTATGCCCTGTGCGCGCATCCCGGTGACGGCCTCGGAGATCGTCGTCTCTCCCGTCAGCGCGAAGAGCTCGCGCTCGTTCATCAGCACGTAGTCCACGCCCCGCAGCAGTGGCAGCAAGCGCCCTTGCAGCGCGTTGACGGCTCCCGACCCCATGTCCACGAAGGTGGTGACGCCTGCCTCCGCCGCGTAGGCGAGGGCCTGGACCGAGTACTCTCGCTGCGGGCCCGCCACCAGCGAGTAGGCGCTCATGACCACGGCGTCGCGCGAAGCGACGTGCTTCGCCTCGAGGGCGGCGGAGTCCAGGTAACGCGAAGCGCCGAGCGCCGAGATCATGGTGCGCTGGGTATCCGGCGTGACCAGGATCGTGACGCTGCTCGTCTGGTGGCGCTCGTCGCGCTGTAACAGGCTCAGGTCGACGCCGCTGGAACGCAGATGCCGCAGCGCCAGCGTCGAGAAGGGACCGGTGCCTACGCGCGTGGCGATGGCTACGTCGTGCCCGAGCCGCGCTAGTGCGGTGGCCATCGTCCCGCCGGCGCCGCCGGGGTGGAGCATCGACCTCAGTGCGGTGACCTCGCCGCCTGCCTCTGGCAGCGCGTCAACGAAGAACATCTGGTCGACCGTTGCGTCGCCGACCACCAACAGCTTCGCCATCAAGCTTCTCCTACGGGACGCCCGTCCCGGGGCAAGTCTCGAGTCCGAGTTCGTCGTTCCGTGACAGTATAGCCTCCGAGCCTACTCTGGCGCGCCGTCGGGAACGTCGAGAGCCGGTAACACGTCGGCCAGGGCCCTGAAGCTGGCAAGGTCGAGTTCCTCCGCACGGACGCGCGGGTCCATGTCGAGCCGCTCGAGGGCTTCTCGGCCCGTTCGCGCCGGGACACCGGCCAAGCGCAGGTTGGAGAGCAGCGTCTTGCGCCGATGCCGGAAGGCGGTCCTGACCAACGCGAAGGTGCGCGGGTCCGGCTCCATGTCCAGGTCGAGTTCTAGGCGAACCACCGCCGACGTCACCGCCGGCGCAGGCATGAACGCGGACGGAGCCACCAGCCGCTCCACCCGCGCCCGACCGTGATGAGCGACGAGGAGCGAGAGCGATCCGTACGCTGGATCTCCCGGGCCGGCCGCCAGTCTCTCGGCCACCTCGCGCTGCAGCAGCAGGCCGAGCCGAGCGAAGCGACCGCACATGAGGGCGCGGACGACGACCGCGGTGCCCACTCCGTACGGCAGGTTCGCTGCGAACACGCTCCCTTTGGACGCGCGCGAGAGGTCGATCCTGAGGGCGTCTCCAGCGACGAGTTCGACGTTCGAGGCGCGGGCCAGGGTCTCTTCCAGGAGCGGGAAGAGGCGCGCGTCGAGCTCGATGCTCACCACTCGCTTGGCTGCGCTAGAGAGCGCTCGCGTCAGCACGCCCAAGCCCGGCCCGACCTCCCATACCTCGTCTTCGGAACCTACGCCGGCTGCCGAGACCACCGCGTCGACGACGCGGGGGTCGGTCAGGTAGTGCTGGGAGAGGCGCTTCTCGGCCCGCAGACCGTGCCTGTCCAGCAGCCGGGCGACCACGCTCGGTGACGTGAGCGGAGCGCTGGCGGGGTCGAAGGCGAGCCCGTCCAACGCGCCCTGAACGGAGCGCCCGACCTCCGCCTCTGCGCCATGGGAAGCGGCCCTGCGGGACACCTTCACGGGAGCGTGATGCGTTCGGCGACCACTTCAGCGAGGCGCGCATGCGCGGCGCCGAGGTCCGTTCCCAGCACCACCGCGAGCTCGCTGGCGAGCATCGACATGGCCGTCTCGAGCACCTCGCGCTCCGTTGCCGCCAGCCCCTTGTCGAGGTCGCGGCGCGCCAGCACCCCGATGAGGCGCGCGAGCTCGTAAGCGCTGCCGGTCCCCAGGATCTCCTGCTCCGCACGGTAGCGCGGCGGCCATTGGGACGGCAGCGACAGGTCGCCCTTGACCAAGGCGTCCAGCAGGCGGTCGACCTCGTCGGCGCCTATCGTGTGGCGAAGACCGACCTCGCGGCCCCGCTGGAGGGGTACCAGGACCTCCATGTCGCCACGCACGAAGACTATCTTGAGGTACTCCTGCGTCTCGCCGAGGACCTGCCTGGTGGTGCGCTCCTGCACGACGCCGGCGCCCTGTGATGGGTAGACGACGTGGTCTCCGACTTCGAACCTCACGCTGGCCTCCAGGCGGAGACGTTACCACGTGCGTCAGCCAGCGCCCGCAGCACGTGCCGCGGCGTCCGGCCTCAGACCCCCAGAGCCTGCAGCCAGAGCTGGAACGAGAGGAAGGCGATCAGGCTCACGCGCGCACCCGCTTGCTGCGGCGTCGCGGCGCCGGCTCGGGGCGTGACGAAGCCGCCCGCGCTGCGGAGGGCAGCGCTCCTGGGATGCTCGGCAGCGTCACCTCGCGCCCCTCGAGGCGCGCCTCGAGCTCGCGGATGCGGTCGCGGACGGCGGCGGCCTTCTCGAAGTCGAGCGCCTCGGAAGCCTGCCACATCTCGTTCTCGAGCAGCGCGAGCTCCTGCTTCACGTCGTCCTCCAGCAGCTCGCGCTCCCAGGGATCTACCGGCCGCGCCGGTTCGGCCTCCGCACGCTCACCTCGGATGACCTCTTGGATGCGCTTGATGATGGTCTCGGGCGTGATGCCGTGAGCGCTGTTGTAGTCGAGCTGCTTGGTCCGCCTGCGGTCGGTCTCGTCGATCGCTGCGCGCATGGCTTCGCTGACGGCGTCCGCGTACAGCACCACCTCGCCCGCGACGTTGCGCGCCGCGCGCCCGATGGTCTGGATCAAGGACCGTTCGCTGCGGAGGAACCCCGTCTTGTCGGCGTCGAGGATGGCGACGAGCGACACCTCGGGGAGGTCGAGACCCTCACGCAAGAGGTTGATGCCCACCAGCACGTCGAAGTGGCCGAGACGCAAGTCGCGGATGATCACCTGGCGCTCGACGGCGTCGATGTCCGAGTGCATGTAGCGCACCCTGACTCCCTGCTCGGCCATGAACTCCGTCAGGTCCTCCGCCATGCGCTTCGTCAACGTCGTGACCAACGTGCGCTCACCCCGCTTGGCGCGCTCGCGGGCGGCGAAGAGCAGGTCGTCGATCTGCCCGCGGCTGGGCCTCACGTGCACGGCCGGGTCGACCAGACCGGTCGGGCGGATCACCTGCTCGGCGACCTGGTCGGAGAGGTCGAGCTCCTGCGAACCGGGCGTGGCGGACACGAAGACCGCTTGCCCGACGCGCGCCAGGAACTCGTCTTGCTTCAGGGGGCGGTTGTCGAGCGCGGCCGGCAAGCGGAAGCCGTAGTCGACGAGCGTCTGCTTGCGGGCGCGGTCGCCGTTGTACATACCGCGGATCTGGGGCAGCATCACGTGTGACTCGTCGAGG
Organism: Trueperaceae bacterium; assembly: GCA_007122815.1. Classification (GTDB taxonomy): domain Bacteria; phylum Deinococcota; class Deinococci; order Deinococcales; family Trueperaceae; genus CSSed10-48. The sequence goes on from SKSV01000281.1 coordinate 5,822, forward strand.
AACACGATGGCGTCCTCGGGCAGGTAATCGAGCAGGGTGTAGGGCGCCTCGCCCGGGGCGCGACCGTCCAAGTAGCGCGAGTAGTTCTCGATGCCACCGCAGTACCCGAGCGTGCGCAGCATCTCCAGGTCGTAGTTGGTGCGCTCGCGCAGGCGCTGCTGCTCGAGCAGCTTGCCGACCGACTCGAAGTACTCCAGGCGCTGCGCCAGGTCGCTCTCGATGTGCGCGATGGCAGGTTGGAGCTGCTCGAAGGGTGTCACGTAGTGCTTGGCGGGGAAGACGGTGGCGCTCTCGAGCTCGCGGGTCGCGTCGCCGGTGACGGGGTCTATCAGCGCGATGCGGTCGACGTCCTCGCCCCAGAGCTCGACGCGCAGGGGAGCCTCCTCGTAGGCGGCCCAGATCTCTACCACGTCGCCCTTGACGCGGAAGCGCCCGGGGGCGAGCTCTACGTCGTTGCGCTCGTACTGCTGCTGAACGAGGCGCGAGAGGATGGCGTCCCGGGGGACCCGTTCCCCGCGCGCCAGCAACAAGTTGAGCTTGCGGTACTCGTCAGGGGCTCCGAGGCCGTAGATGGCTGACACCGAAGCCACGACTATCACGTCCCTGCGGGTCAGCAGGCTGCGCGTGGTCGAGTGCCGCAGGCGCTCGAGCTCCATGTTGACGTTGGCGTCCTTCTCGATGAAGAGGTCGCGGGCCGGCACGTAAGCCTCGGGTTGGTAGTAGTCGTAGTAACTGATGAAGAACTCGACGGCCGCGCTCGGGAAGAGGTCGCGGAACTCCGCGGCGAGCTGGGCGGTGAGGATCTTGTTGGGTGCGAGGATCAGCGCCGGGCGATCGCTGGCCTCGATCACGCGGGCCATGGTGTGCGTCTTCCCGGAGCCGGTGACACCGAGGAGCGTCTGGAAGCGCAACCCCGAACCCAGGCCTTCGAGGAGCGTGGCGATGGCGCTGCCCTGATCTCCGCGCGGCTGGAAGGGGGAGACGACCTCTAGAGGCATCCCACCATGCTAGCCCGGCAAAGCGTGATGCGGGGTCGTCGCCGAGTGCGGGGTAGCATGCCGCAGCAACCGAACCCAGACTCGATGGAGGTACATCATGCCCGTACGCACTAGCACCGGAACCTGGCGCGGATCCCTCAAG
>SKSV01000282.1 GCA_007122815.1 Trueperaceae bacterium
GAGCAGAACAACACCTTCGCCGACCACTACCTAGAGATCCCGTACGACCTCTCCAGGGCCATGTCCGTGACCACCGCCAACACCATGGCGACGATCCCGCGGCCGCTGCTCGATCGCATGGAGGTCATCCAGATCCCGGGCTACACGCTCGACGAGAAGCTCGCGATCGCGCGCCGCTACCGCGTGCCGCGGCAGCTCATCGACCACGGCCTCGAGGACCGCGTGAAGATCGACGACGAGGCCGTGCGCCGCATCGTCACCGAGTACACCCGCGAGGCGGGCGTGCGGACCATGGACAGGCTGATCGCGAAGGTCGCGCGCAAGATGGCGAAGGTCTACCTGGACGAGCCCTGGGAGGATGCGCGCACGGTCGACTCAGACCGCGCCCGCGAGCTGCTCGGGGTGCCGCCCTACCGTGACGAGGCAGCCGAGAAGCAGCCGCAGGTCGGCCTCACGCACGGGCTCGCCTGGACGTCGGTGGGCGGCGTGACGCTCGACATCGAGGTCGTGGCCGTGCCCGGCAAGGGCAAGGTCACGCTCACCGGGCAGCTCGGTGAGGTGATGAAGGAGAGCGCTCAAGCCGGCATCGCTTACCTGCGCAAGCACGCCGAGCATTACGGCCTCCCGGCCGACTTCCACGAGGCTCGCGACCTGCACGTACACGTGCTGGAGGGCGGTACGCCGAAGGACGGGCCGTCCGCGGGGATCGCCATCGCCACCGCGGTGGTGAGCGCGCTGACGGGCCGACCGGTGCGCGGCGACGTAGCGATGACCGGCGAGATCACCTTGCGCGGTCGGGTGCTCGCCATCGGCGGCGTGAAGGAGAAGCTGCTGGCGGCCCATCAGGCCGGCATCAAGCGCGTGATCCTGCCCGAACCCAACGAGGCCAACCTCGAGGACGTGCCCGCAGAGATCCTGAGCGAGATCGAGGTGACCACGGTCAAGGACTTCGGTCAGGTGTTGGAGGTGATGCTCGACACCGACGACTCGGCGGTGTTCGAGCCCCCACCCGCTCGCGAGGGGCAGGTCAGCCGTCCGACCGGGCACCCGCCTGCTTGAGGCGCCCAGCAGGCCCGTCGGACGCTCCCCCCAACCCGCGGTGTTGCAGTTCGTGCAGGCGGGCGTAGCGCCCTCCCTTGGCGAGGAGGCTAGCGTGGTCGCCCTGCTCGACGACGCGGCCGTGCTCGAGCACCGCGATCGCGTCCGCGTCGCGGACCGTGGCGAGGCGGTGGGCTATCACGAGGGTGGTGACCTGCCCCTCCGCGAGTTGCCCGGCGAGCGCGTCCTGAACCACCGCCTCGGCCTCGGCGTCGAGGTGCGAGGTGGCCTCGTCCAACACGAGCACGCGCGCGCCGCGCAACAGCGCGCGAGCGATGGCGAGCCGCTGGCGTTGACCGCCCGAGAGCTTCACCCCGCGCTCCCCCACCTCGGTGTGGACGCCCTCCGGCAGGTCCTGCACGAAGCGCGAGGCCCCGGCGCGCTCGAGCGCACGGCCGGCGGAGGCCTCGTCGGCGTCGGGACTCCCGTAGCGGACGTTGTCCAACACGCTCCCCGAGAAGACCGTCGCCTCCTGTGGGACGAGCGCGATGGCGCGCCTCAGTTCGTCGAGGCGGAGCTCGCGCAGCTCCGTGCCGCCGAGCCGGATGACGCCCTCCTGCGGGTCGTACAGACGCTGTAACAGCCGTGTGACGGTGCTCTTGCCGCCTCCGGAGGAGCCCACCAGCGCCACCGTGCGTCCAGCCGGGACGCGCAGGTCGAGGCCGTCGAGAGCGTAGCGTTCGTCACCCGGGTAGCGGAAGCGCACCCCCTGTAGGGTCAGCTCCGAGCTGCTCGGGAGGGCGCTTTCGCCGCTCTCCTCCGGGGCCAGGGTGATCAGCTCGTCCAGCCGCTCCAGCGCCGCCGCTCCCGCCTGCAGCTGGTTGTTGAAGTTGAGCACGAACACGACCGGCCCCATCAGCTGGGACAGGTAGAGCAGGAACGCCACGAGCACACCGGTGGTGAGCTCGGGCCCGGGCAGGCGCGCGAAGGCGTCGCCAGCAGCACCCGAGACGGCGATGCCACCCAGCACCAAGAGCGCACCAGCACCGAGCCCGCCCGCCAGACCGATCCCGCCCTGCATGAGACCCAGGTGGCGGCGGCGCTCTAGGTTGAGGTTCCGGTAGGCTCGAGATTCGCTCCCGAAGCGCTCGGCCTCGAGCGGCTCGGCGGTGAAACCCTTCACGGTGGCGACGTTACCGATCGCCTCGGTGGCGACGGCCGTCATGTCGCCGACCTTCGCCCGGATCGCGCGCGCCAGGCGCCGCAGCGGTTCCTGGAAGGCGAGCGTGACGGCGCTCATCGCCGCCACCACCGCCAGCGCCACCAGCGCCAAGGGCCAGTGCATCACGAACATCAGCACCAGCACCACCAGGATGCTGAAGAGCTGGCCCACGATGCGCGACGCGCCAGCTTGGATCATGGCCTCCAAGGCGTTGACGTCACCGACGACGCGCGAGACGAGGGAGCCCGAGCGCTCGCCCGTGAAGCGCGCGAGCGGCAACCTCAGCAGGTGTGCGTAGGTGCTGCGCCTGACGTCGTCGACCACGCGCTGAGTGAAGGCGAACGAGACCAGCATCCCGGCGTAGTCGAGCGCCTCGCGGAGGAGGTAGTAGACGAGCAACGCCAGCGCGAACCACCCGAAGAGCCGCAGGTCGCCTGCCGGGATCGCGACGTCGAGCGCGTAGCGCGCGAACTGCGGCGCCAGCTGGTTCACGAGCGAAGCGAGCGCGATCAGGAGCGACACGCCGATCACCCGCGCCCTGTACGGAGCGAGCAGCTTCAGCAGGCGCGGCAGCGCGCGAGCCACGGTTCGCGGGACGTGTCGCTTGTTGCCGGTGGCGCCAGGGCCGCCCCCCGCCGCCCCCACGTCACCCAGACCCATGCCGCTCACGCTCTGCCCCGGAGGAGGAGCGCCTCCCCGCACCAGGAAGCCTCAGCCAGCGAGGCGGGTAACGCGACGCTCTGGTAGCAGCGGAGATCGAGTGCGCACACCTCGCACTCGAGCCGCGCTTCGCCCTCGATCACGGTCCAGAACTCGAGGCTGCGCGGGTCGACGTGCCAACCTTGGGTGCTCGGCGCGCCGCCGCGCCCCACCTCCCAGCGCTCCAGCGTGAAGGCAGCGGTGGAAGCCAACCTGACGCGGCCCGGGCCGACCGTCACGGGCGGCTCCCCGAGCAGCGAAGGCGCGAGACGCGCCACCTCGAGCGCCTTGTCGACGTGCAGCTCACGCGGCTCGCCCGAGGCGTCCCGGTTCTCGTAGTCGTAGAGCCGGTAGGTGAGGTCGCTCGCCTGCTGCAGCTCGAAGATCAGCACCCCCGGCCCCACCGCGTGCACTACCCCCGCCTCGTTCACGACCACGTCGCCAGGCCGCACCTCGCGCACGTGAAGGAGCTCCTCGAGCGTACCCGCGCTCACCGCTGCGCGCACCTCCTCCGCACTCACCTCCCGCTCCCATCCCCACAGCACGAACGCTCCCGGCGCGGCGTCCAGCACGTACCACGCCTCCGTCTTGCCGAGGTGACCGCTCGCGGCCTCGAAGCGAAGCGCGTAGGCGTCGTCAGGGTGCACCTGCACGGAGAGCGGCGCAGCGACGTCAAGCAGCTTCGTCAACAGCGGCACGCGCGCCCCGTAGCGCGCGAAGGGGCCCGAGCCGACGAACGCCTCGCCGTGCTCGCGGGCGAGGTCGGCGAGGGCGGCGCCGCGGCCGCCAGCGGACTCGGGGCCCAGCACCCGGCTCCCGGGGCCAGCCAGCCAGGCTTCGCCGACGGGTCCGCTCGTCTCCTCCCGCCGCTCGCCCAAGTGCGCCAGGCGCCTCCCGCCCCAAGGGCGGTACACGAGCTCGGGCGTGAGGAGCAGGGGTGTGCGGGTGGGATCGGTGCGGTGTTCGGCCATCGTGTCGTAAGGACTCCCTGGGAACGCACGGAGGCCGGCGCTGGCGCGTAGGATGATGCGCGAGCCGATGACCGAGGCCCTCGCGCACTTTATCAACGATGCCGGTTGGCTCGCCCCGCTCTACTACGTGCTGTCGTTCGTGGTCACGGCGCTCCTGCCGTTCATCCCGACGCCGCTGGTGGGCGCGCTGGGCGGAGCCGCGTTGGGCACCGGGCCGGCTGTGCTGTACGGGATCTTGGGCCTGGGTCTGGGAGCGTTCGTGGCGCTCAACCTCTCCCGTCGCCTGGGCCGCCCGATCGCGCTGAGGCTCGTCACCCCCGTCATCTGGGCGGAGTGGGAGACGCTCCTGGGGGTGCGTTCGCTGTTCGTGTGGGGCGTCATCTTCTTCGTCCTGAACGTCGACTTCGCGGTGGTCGCAGCGGGCCTGTCGTCGCTCAAGCTGCGGCGCCTGTGGGTCACAGCGATGATCGCGCGCTTCCCGTGGCTGGTCGCGAGCGCGTGGTTCGGCGAGCTGATCTTCGTGTCGGACACCGTGATGCTGCTCGCGCTCGTGGCGATGGTGGCGATGGCGGTGGTGTTGAACAAGCTGCGTCCACGGGTGCGGCACTTCCTGATGCGCTGGGCGGTACGGAACGACCCGGAGGCGCAGGAGCGACTGCAAGAGAGCCGCGCGAGCCGGCGCCGCGGACGCGGTCGCGCGAGGCGCGACTAGGGGCTCAGCTCCGGCTCGCTCTCCACGAGCACACCCGACTCGAGGCGCACGTGGCGGTCAGCGTCGGCCACCAGCGCCTCGTCGTGCGTGACGATCAGCAGCGCCGCCCCCCGAGCGCGCACGGTGTCGCGTAGCACGGCGTAGACCGAGCGTGCGCTGGCGCGATCCAAGCTGCCGGTGGGTTCGTCGGCCAGCACCACCTTCGGCCCAAGCACCAGCGCGCGCGCGACCGCGACCCGCTGGCGCTCACCGCCGGAGAGGGAGTGCAGGGTCGCTCGCTCACGCTCACCCAAGCCCATCGCCTGGAGCAGCTCGCGAGCCTGGTCTCGAACCTCGCGGCCGAGGATGCGGCCCGGGAGGGTGACGTTCTCCAGCACGTTGAGCTCAGCCAGCAGGTAGTGGTGCTGGAACACCAAGCCCACGTGCCGCGCACGTCGCCCCGCCAGCCCGCGCGCGCCGGGGTCGACCGGCTCACCGTCCCAGTGGACGCTACCCCCGTCCACGGTGTCGAGCCCCGCCAGCATGTGCAGGAGCGTGCTCTTCCCGGAGCCCGAGGGCCCCAGCACCGCCACGATCTCCCCCGGCGCCACCGCCAGGTCGACTCCTCGGAGTACCTCCACCCTGCCGCGAGCGGACGCGTAACCCTTGCGCAGCGCGCGGGTTTCGAGCACCAGCGTCACGGAGGGTATTATACGTGGCGTACCCGTCGCGCCCACCGCGCGCCTCCCGAGGAGGCTCGATGATCGACCCCACAATCGTACCCGACCCCAAGCCCTTCCTCGAGACCGTACCGCTCTTCCAAGGCGCTCCCGAGCGAGCGGTGGAGGTTGCGGCGAGCGTGGTGCGCACGCGCCGCTTCGAGCCCGAGTCCGTGCTGTTCCGCGAGGGCGACGCCGGAGACGCCCTCTACCTGCTTGCTGCTGGTCTGGTGAAGCTCTCGAAGGTCGACCTGGGCGGGCACGAGAAGACCCTGGCGCTCTTGCAGCCGCCGGAGTTCTTCGGCGAGATGGCGCTCCTGGGTCACGCCACCCGCTCGGCGACGGCCATGGCTCTCTCGCCCGTCAGCACCTTCCTGATCTACCGCGACGACTTCCAACGGCTCCTGAACTCCTACCCACAGGTCAGCCTCAACCTGACCACCACCCTCGCCAACCGCCTGCGCGGCATGGACGACGAGGCACAGGTGCTCTCCTACAAGGACGCACCCGGCCGCGTCGCGTACGTGCTGTTGCGCCTGTACCGCTCTGGCGTGGTGGAGCTCGACGGCGGTACCGCGCTCGTGCGGCTCACCCACCAGGACATCGCCAACCTGGCCGGCACCTCGCGTGAGACCGTGACCCGCGCGCTCAAGGCGCTGGAGACCGAGGGCGTGATCGTCACGCGCCCGAAGGAGGTCACCATCGTCGACGCGCAAGGGCTGGAGGAGGTTTTGCACGAGGTCCGCTGAGCGAGCGCCAGGATCCGGTACCGGCTCCGGTTCCGGCGGGGTCGGCTCCGGTTCCGGCGGGGTCGGCGAGGGCGGGCGTTTGGGGGTCCCTGAGGCACCGACTCCGGTGCCTGGCCCACGCGGGCTGGAGCACCTGCAGGTGATGAACCTGGCGGCGGGCGACACGCGCGCCGCGATCGACAGGCTACGCGAACGCTACGGGGAAGCCTTCGTGTTCGGTTTCGGCGCCATCCGCTTCCACTGGCTCCTCGGCGCCGACGCCAACCGCTTCGTGCTCCAGAGCGCCGCCAGCTCCTTCCGCAACCGCGAGGCGTACCGCTTCCTGGAGCCCATCGGCGGCCCCACGGCGCTCATCTCCTCCGACGAACCCGAGCACCTCCGTCGGCGCCGCCGCGTGCAACCAGCCTTCCACCGACGCCACCACGAGGCCTGGACCGAGGGCGCCCTGGCGGGCTTCGAGTCATGGCTCGAGACGGCGCTGGAGCGCGGCCGCTTCGCGCTGCAACCCAGCCTCCGCCCGGCCGTCCTCGACGTGGTTCTCGAGGTGCTGCTGGGGTCCGGCACGCGCGAGCGCTACCCGCAGCTGCGGCGCGACCTCGCGAGCATGATGAGCTTCGCGAACCAGCCGTTCCTCGCGCAGCTCTTCAAGGTCGCCGTGCCCGGTACGCCCTGGTGGCGCTTCACGGCCGCGCGGAAACGGGTGGACGCAGCGCTGTACGCCGAGATCGCCCGCCGGCGCGCTGACCCCTCGTCGCCTGGTGAGGGCGGCGTGCTCTCGCTCTTGCTGTTCGGAGGGGACGAAGCCGACGGGATGAGCGACGCGGAGCTGCGCGACCAGGCGGTCAGTCTCGTCGCGGCGGGCTTCGACACC
>SKSV01000261.1 GCA_007122815.1 Trueperaceae bacterium
CTTGTACAGCTTCATCATCTCCTGGCTGAGCTTCTCGCGGTCGTCCTTGTACTTCTTCTGCAGCTTCTGCATCTCCGGCTGCAGCTTCTGCATCCCGAACATCGACTTCGTCTGCGTGGTGATCAGGGGCCACACGAGGGCGCGGAACACCAGCGTCAGGACGATGATCGAGAGACCCCAGGAGGGCACGAACGAGTGGATGAACTCTAGCGCGCTGAGGATCCACAGCGACAGCCGCCCTAGGATGTTCGGGTCGAAGAGGCCGGGCAGCTGGTAGTAAGACGCCTGGTAGAAGCGCACCAGCTCGTTCTTGCCGACGTAGGTGTCGACGGCCAGCCGCGTCTCACCCGGGCCCAGCTCGGCCTGCATCGCCGCTCGACCGGCGCCCAGAGAGATCGCCTGGAGCGGCGCACCGCCCTCGCGGGGCAGCATCAGGATGGCGTTCCCGGAGTTGTTCGCGGCGGACTGGAGGGAGAGGTAGCGCGGGTCGTCCACCGGCGCAGAGACTGGGTTGACGGAGTAGGTCTCGGCCTGTCCGATCTTGATGGTGGGGCTGGCCTGCCTGGCGATGCCGGGGTACGCGTACTGCACCAAAGTCGCGCTCGGCTCAGCCGCTTCCGCGGTGGCCGCGGCGTCATCCTCATCGGCGGCCTCTTCGTCCTGCGCGCTCGGCTCAGCCGGCTCACCCTCGCTGGGCACGATCGGCGTGAGGGTGATGGTGGAGCGCAGCGTCTGCTCCACGTTGGAGATCACCACACGCCGTTCGACCTCGTAGCCGGGAAGGGTGAAGGTGAAGACCCCCTCGTGCTCGACCTCCGAGAGCTGCGTCCAGCTGCGCTGGGCGTCTTGCGGCCGGTGGTAATCGCCGTCGAGCAGGATCGCGCCGCCGGGGTAGGGCGCCTCGCGCGGGACGAGGTTGTCAGCGTTGTTGGTCGCGTAGTTCGCGAGGTGCTGCCCCTTCTGGAACTTCGCGAAGGCCGCTACCACCTCACCCGCGTCGGAGAAGAAGACGTCCACGCCCTTGGTGGGAACGCGGTCGACGCGCTGAGTGAGGTCCTCGCACCAGAAGCTCGTCGGCGCCGGTTCGGCGCAGTGGGTCTCGAGCTGGCTGAAATCGCGGAACTCGCTGACCGTGAAGTCCGTCGGCCCGAACGGCTCACGCATGCTGCTGGGCATCATCGTGCAAGCCGAGAGCAGTAGCGCCGTGAGCAGCGCCATCACCCAGAGCACGGGGCGCGCCTTCAGCGCACTAGCTGTCGCCGGGTGACGCGACGGGGCGCGCTGCGGCGCTGAGTGGCGGTGGCGGTGGTGCGTCAAGGTTCCTCCGTGGCGACCCCGGCAGCTGCCGGGGAGCCGTCGTGGCGCGCGCCGGTACGCGAGGCCGGGCCTCCAGGGCGCGATCGGTCCTGGCGCGGCGGTACCGGGTCGAACCCGCCGGGGTTCCAGGGGTGACACCGCAGCAGCCGCGCCGCGGCGAGCCACAGCCCACGCAGCGCGCCGTGCGTGTGCACGGCCTCGACCGCGTAGGAGCTGCAGGTAGGGTGGAAACGGCAGCTTGGTACGGGTTTGAGCGGCGAGAGCACCCGCTGGTAGAGCCTAAGAGGCGCCAGTACCAGTCGCTGCGCGACGCCGAGACGTTGCTCCCCAGGGCGCGTCGCGGGCCGCTCGGTCACCGCTTGCCTACTCTTAGGCGGCCGACGCCTCACGCTAGGCTTCCCCGCAACTCGACCCCACTGCCCCGGGCTCGAAGCGACCCACCGCGACCCGGCGCGCTCCGCCCGGAAGCGGAGAGCGCCTTCTCCAAGGCGCGGGCGAGAGCTGTTTGGAGGGCCTGATAGTCGGCTTCGGCGGCGCTGGGGCGAACGAGCACCAACAGGTCGAACGACGGCGTACCGATCAGGCCGCTGACGGCCCGCTCGCGCAGCAGCTGACGCAGGCCCTCGCGCAGCCTGCGCCGGACGCGGTTGCGGACGACCGCCTTACCGACCTTGCGGCTCACCACGAACCCAACGCGAACGTGCCCGAGCCGGGTCGGACGTAACCTGACGCTGAGGTGCTGACTGCCACCGGATCGTCCCTTCCGCAGCCGCTGGAACGCCCAGTCCCCCTTCAACGAACGGAGGACCGGGTCCGTGCTCAGCGGTCGGATACGCTCAGGCTATGACGGCCCTTCGCGCGGCGCCTCTTGATGATGGCGCGCCCGCCGGCCGTCTTCATGCGCGCGCGGAAGCCGTGTGTCTTGGCGCGTTTCCGCCGGTTCGGCTGGTAAGTGCGCTTCATGCCGTTCTCCTTCCGATCGAGTGTCGCCAGCGGAGGAGCGAGCCTGCATTGGCCTTACCGCAGCGCGACGGGTCGGACCGTCGATGAGGCCCGGGGCGCTCTCCGTTTTGGCGTCGGTCATGCGAGATGAGCCCGAGGCCCACGCTCCGTGAAAGACGCGCTAGGCGTCGCTCTCGGCCACGTCGGGCACGCTGGGCGGCACGCCGTACAGCCTGCGAAGGATAACACACCGAGGCATACCGGTGGTGAAGCGCAACCACGTCAGGGTGCCGCGTCGTGCGTCAGCGCTGAGGCGACGTCCAAGAGCCGTCGCTCCTCCCAAGCGCGTCCGATCAGCTGCAGGCCCGCGGGCAGTCCGTCCTCGGCGGCGCCAGCCGGCACGCTCACCGCCGGCAACCCGGCGAGGTTGGCGAGGCAGGTGGCGACGTCCGCGAGGTACACCGCCAGAGGGTCGTCCAGGTGCTCACCGAGCCGCCAGGCCACCGTTGGCGCGGTGGGTGCCGCCAGCACGTCGACCTCGGAGAGTGCCCGCGCGAGCGCCTCGCTGACGATCCGACGCACCCGGGCGGCTCGGCCGAAGTAGGCGTCGTAAGCGCCGGCCGAGAGGACGTAGCTACCCAGTAGCACACGCCGCTGCGCCTCACGCCCCAAGCCCTGCGCGCGGCTGCGGCGGCTGACGGACTCCTGGCCGTCGCCGTCATCCCCGACGCGCGATCCGTACAGGCTACCGTCGTAACGCGCAAGGTTGCTGGACGCCTCGGCGGTGGCCACCACGTAGTAGGTCGCTACCGCGTGAGCCACCTCCGGCACGGGGCACAACTCCACCTGCGCGCCAGCCTCCCGCAGACGCTCGAGCGTCGCCTCCACTGCGCCGCGCACCCCCGTGCTCACCCCGTCGCCCATGAGATGGGGCACCACACCGACGCGGAGCGACCGGGCCACCACGTCCAGTTCGGCCGGCACCGGCCGCGGCCCCACTTCCGCAGGCGGGCGCTGGGCGCTGGTGGCGTCGAGCGGGTCGGCGCCGGCCATCAGCGCGAGAGCCTTGGCCACGTCCTCCGCGTCGCGCCCGAAGACGCCCACCTGGTCGAGCGAGCTACCGTAGGCGATCAGTCCGTAGCGCGAGACCCTGCCGTAGGTCGGCTTCAACCCCAGCACCCCGCAGAAGGCCGCGGGTTGCCGCACCGAACCGCCCGTGTCGGTACCCAACGCGAGCGGCACGACTCCCGCGGCGACCGCCGCGGCCGAGCCGCCCGAGCTGCCGCCAGCCACACGCCGGGTGTCGAGCGGGTTGCGCACCGGCCCGAACGCCGAGTGCTCGGAACTGCTCCCCATACCGAACTCGTCGAGGTTGGTCGTTCCGATCACCACCGCACCAGCGGCACGGAGGCGCTCCACCGCGGTGGCCTCGAAAGGCGAGCGGTGCTCGCGCAGTACGTTCGAGCCCGCCGTCGAGCGCAAGCCCGTGACGCAGATGTTGTCCTTCACCGCCAGCGGCACGCCCGCCAGGACCCCGGGATAGCCGCCCGCGCCCACCAACTCGTCCACGGCCCGCGCAGCGGCCAGCGCTCCGGCGTCGTCGATGCTGATGAACGCGTTCGACCGCGCCTGGAGCGCGTGGGCCCGCTCCAGAGCCGCCTGCACCACGGCCCGCGCCGACACAGAGCCCGTGCGCACGTCGGCGGCGGTCTGCCGGGCGTTTCGCATGAGCGGCATGCTACCAAGCGATCGTCGTAGGTCCGCCCCGTCGCCGCCGCTCGCGCGCCCCTCGCGCGCCCCTCGCGCGCCGCTCTCGGCTCGTGCTGTGCGAGATTCTTCTTCTTGAGGAGGTCCTTGCGACAGCTATGCTCGGGGTCGTGCAGGCTGGATCACCCAGCGAGGGTTCGACGTCCCCCATCGCTTCGAAGGAGGAGCGAGCGCGCGCCCGTGAGCGCGGCACGCGCGTGAAGGTAGGAGGCGCCAGCGACGCCGGCAAGGTCCGCGTCGTGAACCAGGACAGCTTCTGGGTTGGTGAGGTGGCCGGCAAGGGCATGCTGGCCGTGGTCGCCGACGGCATGGGCGGCCATCAGACGGGTGAGGTGGCGAGCCAGCAAGCCGTGAAGGTCTTCCGAGACGCCCTCACGCGCAGTCGCGCCACCCCGCCGGCGGCCATGGCGCGCGCTTCGCAGGCAGCGAACCTCGAGATCTACGAGTACGCGCTGGAGCATCCCGAACACCGCGGGATGGGCACCACCTTGACCACGGTGCTCATCGACGACCAGGTGGCCATCGTCGGGCACGTCGGCGACTCGCGCGCCTACCTGGTCCGCGACGGGCAGATCGAGCAGCTCACCCACGACCACTCGTGGGTGGCCGACCGCGTTCGCCAAGGGCTGCTCACCGACGACGAGGCTCGCCGCCACCGCTGGCGCAACGTCATCACGAACGCTCTGGGCGCCACCGCCGCGTTCAAGCTCGACCTCCATCACTTCGAGCTGCGCGAGGGCGACCGGCTGCTGCTCTGCTCAGACGGGGTGTCGATGCTCCTCTCGGAGCTGATGATGATGCAGCTGATCACCGGCCACGAACCCCAAGCGGCCGCCGAGAGGTTGCTCGAGGAAGCCAACGACCGAGGCAGCCCCGACAACGTGACCGCGGTGGTGCTCGAGGTCGTCTCGGTCGCCCAGCGCGCCAAGCGCTACACGCTTCCCGAGGGCGAGGACCCCGCCTCCATCGACATCACCGACACCCTCTCAGGCATCCGCCGGGTGGAGGACGCCTTCCCCTCGCGCTCGCCCTTCGCGGCCCTCAGGAAGCAGCCCTGGTACCCGTACCGCTTGTGGATCCTGGGCTCCGCCTACCTGCTGCTGCTGTTCGTGCTCTTCTCGATCTGGCGAGCCGTAGGGGCGTAGGCACCGCCGCTCCTGCGCCATGCGACCTGCGCTCGCGCGACCTGCGCTCGTGCGACGGGTAGACTCGGTCATGAGAGAGACCGTAGCGACAGACCGCGCGCCAGCCGCCATCGGACCCTACTCGCAGGCCGTGCGGACCGACGAGTTGGTGTTCACCTCCGGCCAGATCCCACTGACGCTCGACGGCACGCTGGTCGAAGGCGACGTGCAAGCCCAGACGAGGCAGGTGCTGGCCAACCTGGCAGCCGTCCTGGAGGCCTCGGGTAGCTCCCTATCCGACGTCGTGAAGTGCACGGTCTTCCTGGCCGACATGAGCGACTTCTCCCGGGTGAACGAGGTCTACGCCGCAGCCTTCCCAAGCGACCCCCCGGCGCGCAGCACCGTTCAGGTCGCGCGCTTGCCGCTCGACGCACGCGTGGAGATCGAGGCAGTAGCGCTCAGATCGAGCCAGTAGCGCTCAGGGGGCGCACTCAGCCGTCGTGAGCCTCACACAGACGGGCTACCCTTCGCCCAGAGGCGTCCGCTAGGCAAGCACCAGCAGCACGTAGGCCAGGTAGCAAACCAGCAGGAACGCACCCTCGCGCCTGCCCACGCGCCACCCGCTCACCGCCATCGGCGCGACCAACACGGCCGCCGCCAGCATCACGAGCAGGTCGAGCCGCAAGGCGCTCACGTCGGCCTGCAACGGCTGGATGACCCCCGCGATGCCCAGGACCGACAGCAGGTTGAAGACGTTCGAGCCGACGATGTTGCCCAGCACGATGTCGCCTTGCCGCCGAACGGCGGCGGCGACACTGCTCGCGAGCTCCGGCAGGCTCGTGCCTATAGCGACCATGGTGAGACCGATCACACGTTCGGAGACGCCCCAGACCTCCGCCAGTCCGACCGCACCCGTCACCAAGGCGTGAGCCGCCAATGCCAGCAGTCCCGCCCCCGCCAGCGCGAGCAGCGCCGGGCGCGAGCTCGGGGTTCGCTCGGCGGCTACCAGCGGCGCGGCCGGCGCAGCCATGCCACCTCCACGGAAGCTGACGAACAGGAAGACCACCAAGCCGACGAGCAGCAGGCCGGCGTCCAACCGGCTCAGCTCTCCGTCGAGCAGCAACAGCGCGGCCGCGATGGAGGCCCCGATCATGAACGCGACCTCCTTGCGTACGAAGCTCCAGCGCGTCGCGAGCGGCCACATGAGCGCCGAGGCACCGAGGATCAAACCCACGTTGGCGATGTTCGAACCGATCACGTTACCGAGGGCCAGCTCGGGCGACCCGCGCAAGGCCGCCACGACCGACGCCGCGAGCTCCGGCGCGCTCGTGCCGAACGCCACCACCGTCAGGCCGATGACCATAGGGCTCACGCCTAGAGCGCCCGCAAGACGCGAGGCGTTGGCCACCAGGAGGTCACCACCGTAGGCGAGGCCTGCCAGGCCGACCACCACGAGCGCGACGTCGAGCACGGCGCAGACTAGCACCCCGCCCAGACCAGCGGCAGGGTCACGCGTCGCCGCCCGCTCATTCCACCCATGAAACGAGCGGTACCCTGGCCCCATGCGCAACCGCATCGTGGACATCGCACTCATCGCTGGCCTCGTGGCGGTGGCGGGTGGCATCATGTGGACGTTGTTCAACCTGGGTGGCACCCCGCGCGCGCCCGCGCAGCCGGCTGCCGGCCCAACCGCGCCCGCCGCTCCCGACACCCCATCACTGCCGAGCCCACCGGGAAGCAACGTCGTCGTGGTGGAACCAGACGACCCCACGACGCCAGGC
>SKSV01000212.1 GCA_007122815.1 Trueperaceae bacterium
AAGACCACCTTCGCGCGGATGTTCGGCCAACTCCACTACCTCGCCTCGCTCGGCTGCCCGATCCCCGGTACCCGGGCGCGGCTCTTCCTCTGCGACGAGGTCCTCACACACTTCGATAAGGAGGAGGACCTCGAGGAGCTGCGCGGCAAGCTCCAGGACGAGCTCATGCGCATCCGTGGGCTGCTGGAGCGCGCGAGCCCGAGAAGCGTCGTGATCATGAACGAGGCGTTCACCTCGACCACCGCACACGACGCGCTGTACCTGGGACGGAACGTGCTCGGGCGGCTGCTGGAACTGGACGCCTTGGGAGTCTGGGTGACGTTCATAGACGAGCTGGCGTCGCTGGACCCAGCAGTCGTCAGCCTGGTGAGCGGCGTCGACCCCGAGGACTCCGCGAGACGCACCTTCGAGCTCGCCCGGCGACCGGCCGACGGGCGGGCCCACGCCGAGGCCATCGCGCGCGCGCACCGGCTCACTTACGCAGAGCTGCGGGAGCGGCTCGCTCCATGAGGCCGCGCTTGTTGCACCCAGAGCGCGACCCCGTGCTCACGGGCCGGCTCCCGCGCCAGGCTCGGGCCCTGGTGGACGACCTGGAACTGAGGCCGCTGATCGACGCCATGTCGCGAGGTGATGCCTTCGTCGCCGACGTGGCACGCCAGTGCCTGCTGCGGCCTTCGAACGATATCGCCGAGATCACCTACCGACAACGCGTTCTGGCGGACTGCCTCGCCAACGCGGACCTCGCCCGCTCGCTCTTCACCCTCGCGACCACCGCGCTCGAGCGCGCGGAGCAGACCTCCTGGGCCTTCATGCCGCGGCGGCCCGAGTCGGTCGTGCGCTTCTCACGCGACGTGCTCCAGGAGTACCTCAGAGCCTTCAGGGAGCTGAGACGGCTCACGGACGAGCACGCCGAGAGCTTCGCCTCCCCGGGGTTGCGGAGCTTCTTCGCCATGGTTCGGCAGGAGCTCGACGACGCCTTCCTCCGAGAGTTCGAGGGCCAGCTGCGCGAGCTCCGCTTCGAGCAGGGGATCCGCGTCAGCGCCCGCCTGGGTACGGGCAACAAGGCGACCGACCACGTCCTGCTGAGGGCCACCCGCCTGGATCGGCTGGTGTCCACGCGCTTGGGGGCCTGGGTGTCGAGGCTACGCGGCAGCAGCGAACCGCATTTCACGTACCAGCTCGAGCAGCACGACGAGGGCGCCGTCCGGGCGCACTCCGAGCTGCGCGACAAGGCGCTGGAGGAGATCGCGGAGGTCCTCGCCGGTGCCACCGACCACGTGATCGGGTTCTTCAGCGCGTTACGCACGCAGATGGCTTTCTACGTGGGTTGCCTGAACCTCGCCGAGGGGCTGGCCGGCCTGGGTGCGCCCACTTGCGTCCCCGAGCCTCTTCCGATCGCCGCGAGCGCGCACTCGGCCCAGGGGCTCTACGACGCGTCGCTCGCTCTGACGGTCGGCCGCCAGGTGGTCGACAACGACCTCGACGCGGACGGCATCACGCTGGTGCTGCTGACGGGGGCCAACCAGGGCGGCAAGACCACCTTGTTGCGCAGCGTGGGAGTGGCGCAGCTGCTGATGCAGAGCGGCGCCTTCGTGCCGGCGCGGTCGTACCGGGCCAGTGTGGCGCCCGGCGTCTTCACGCACTTCAGGCGTGAAGAGGACGCGAGCATGAGCAGCGGGAAGCTGGACGAGGAGCTCGCGCGCATGAGCGACATCGTCGACGAGCTCGCGCCGGGGTCGCTGCTGCTCCTGAACGAGTCCTTCTCAGCCACCAACGAGCGCGAGGGGTCCGAGATCGCCCGGCAGATCGTGGGGGCGGTGACCGAAGCGGGGACGAGGGTCTTCTTCGTGACGCACCTGAGCGAGTACGCGCGCGAGAGGTTCGAGCAGCGCCGAAGCGACACCCTCTGCCTCCTCGCCGAGAGGCGGCCCGACGGCGCGCGCACCTTCAAGCTGCGCGCGGGCGCGCCGCAGGTGACCAGCCACGGCTCGGACGTGTACCGCGAAGTCTTCGAAGCGGAAGCGAGTCCGACTAGGTAGGCTGGACCATGCCCGCAGAGGCCCTCCTCACCGCCAGCGTGGTGTTGATGCTGCTCGCGGCGCTCATCCTGACGCGCGTTCCCGCTGACGCGCTGTTCTTGCTGGCGCTCAGCGTGCTGCTGGTGAGCGGGGTGCTGACGCCTGCCGAAGCGTTCGGGGGCTTCGCGAACGAGGGCGTGGTGACCGTCGCGATCCTGTACATCGTGGTCTCCGGGCTGAGGGAGACGGGTGGCGTCCAGCACATCTCGCGTGTCCTGCTCGGTCGTCCCCGCGGCTTGACGGGAGCGCAGATCCGGCTGACCGCGCCCGTGGCGTTCTTCAGCGCCTTCTTGAACAACACCCCGATCGTCGCCATGCTCATCCCGGCTGTGCGCGACTGGGCCAAGACCCACGACCTGCCGGTGTCGAAGCTGATGATCCCGCTCTCGTACGCGGCGATGCTCGGCGGCATGTGCACGCTTGTCGGCACGAGTCCGACGCTGATCGCTCACGGGCTGCTGATCCGGAGACAGGGGAGCGGGTTCGGCTTCTTCGAGATCGCCTGGGTTGGGGTGCCCGTGGCCGTGATCGGACTGAGCTTCCTGATCGCCAGCGCGCGCTGGCTGCTGCCCGACCGGCGACCCAGCGAGAAGGTCTTCTCCGATCCCCGGGAGTACACCGTAGAGATGACGGTGAACGGCGGCGGGCCTCTGGTCGACAGGACCGTAGCCGAGTCGGGCCTCGCGGACGAGAGCGGGCTGCAGTTGGTGGAGGTCCATCGCGACGGTGAGATCTACCCCGCGGTAGCGCCGACGCTGCGCCTCCACGCCGGCGACCGGCTGGTGCTGGCGGGCTCGGTTGGGTCGGTCGTCGACCTCCAGCGCCGGCACGGTCTCTCCCCCTCCACGACGCAGGTCTTCAAGCTGGGCACGCCGCGCACCGAGCGCACTCTGGTGGAGGCGGTGGTCTCGGACAGCTCTCCGTTGGTGGGCAGCAGCATCCGCCGTGGCCGCTTCCGCACCCGCTACGGGGCGGTCGTGATCGCCGTGGCGCGCAACGGCGAGCGCGTGAGGGGGAAGCTACGGGACATCGTGCTGCGGCCGGGCGACACCCTGCTGCTCGAGGCCACCCCCGCCTTCGCCGAGCGGCACGCTCACAGCCGCGACTTCTTCCTCGTGAGCGCCCTGCCGGACAGCCACGCGTTCGGTTTCGAGCGCGCGGCGCTCGCGATAGCGATCCTGGTGGGAATGGTCGCCGCAGCTTCGCTCGGTGTGCTGTCGATGCTGCAGGCGGCGCTCTTGGCGGCCGCGGCGCTACTGGTGACGCGCTGCACCACCGTGGAGGCGGCCCGGGCCAGCGTCAACTGGCCGGTCATCGTGGTCATCGCCAGCGCCATCGGCGTAGGCGCAGCGATGGACACCACCGGGCTCGCGGAGAACATGGCGATGTCCGTGGTGGACCTTGCGGGCGCGTCACCGTACGCCAACCTGGTGGCCGTCTTCGCCATCGCGGCGCTGTTCAGCCAGATCATCACGAACGTGGCCACCGTCGTGCTCATGTTCCCCATCGCCGTCTCCGTGGCCGCGAGCCTCGGTGTGGACACGATGCCCTTCGTGGTCGCGATCGTCATGGCGGCGGCGGGAGCCGTAGCCACGCCGATGGGTTACCAGACGAACCTCATGGTGTACGGGCCAGGCGGCTACCGCTTCACGGACTTCCTGAAGGCGGGCCTGCCACTAGTTGCGGTGACGGCGACGGTCTCGCTCCTGGTGATCCCGCTGGTGTGGCCGTTCTGAGCCTGCACTGGCATTAGGCTCAGATCGCGCGGTCCCGAGTGCCGCCCATGACCCGAACCATTGAGGCCAAGTAGAATGAGGACATGGGTGTCGCATCCGGTCGGCGGGAGCGCACGGTCGGTCAGCGGCACGCCCGCGCGAGCCAGCAGCGAACCATGGCGCTGGTCCTCGGCGGAGGAGGCGCCAGAGGCGCCGCGCACGTGGGTGTGCTGCGTGCGCTCGAGCACCTCGGCTATCGGCCCAGCGCGATCGTGGGAGTTTCGATGGGCGCGATCGTCGGCGCCACCTACGCCCTG
This sequence comes from Trueperaceae bacterium, assembly GCA_007122815.1. Taxonomy (GTDB): domain Bacteria; phylum Deinococcota; class Deinococci; order Deinococcales; family Trueperaceae; genus CSSed10-48. The sequence goes on from SKSV01000212.1 coordinate 4,111, forward strand.
AACCCGGACTGGTACCGGCAACTCGTCGACCTGGACCGCGAGCGCGTGCCGATGGTGCTGGGCACGCGTCGCGTCAGAGCACTCGCCTGGTTGCGAAGCGCGCTGGAGTCTGGCCGTGCGCTCCGCGCACTGCTGCTGCGCTGGGGCGCCTTGGCGGCCGAGGAGTCGGCCATCCGCGAGCTGCTCAGCGACCTCACGCTCGGCAAGGACCTCGAAGACGGGCGCGTCAAGATCGCAGCTGTAGCGACCGACCTCAGCAGCGGAGCACGCGTGATCATCGAGCGTGGCAACGCCGCGCAAGCGGTGTACGCCAGTTCGGCGCTGGCTGGCCTCCTGCCGCCTGATCGCCAGGGACGCGTGCTCCTGGCGGATGGCGCTTACGCTGACATCGCGCCCGTGGACGTGGCGCGCGGGACCGGCGCCGAGGTCGTGATCGCGGTCGACGCCAGCCAGCCGGGCGCCGCCGAGCCACCCGCGAACGCGTTCCAGGCGTTCGTGCGCGCCATGGAGATCGGCATGGCTCAACACGCTCAGGCACGTTTCGGCGAGGCTGACCTGGTGATCCGCCCGCACTTCCCGCTCCCTGTTCAAACCCTCGACTTCGGGCATCACCGCCTCTGCGTAGCCGCTGGCCTGCGCGCCGTCTTGCGAGAGAGACACCAACTCGCCGAGCTGCTGCGTATCCGCAGGGCGAGGCGGCCGGGCCTCTTCGCGTGGAGGACGTGGGCGCTTGGCCCACCGGCGGCCGACGGCTCGAAGCGACAGTAGGCCGGCGCACGCATCCTCTCTCTGGAAACCGTATCGTAGTGCAGGGCTGCCGCCGACGGCGGTTCGCTCGACGCAACCCTGCGCAAGAGCGCTCTCGCGCCAGCGCGCAGCCTCCGATGCGGGCCCTGGGCCCGAGACCGGGCCACGGTGACCCCGCGTGCGCGCACCGTGTTCCGCTACCGCCGCGCACGAGGACGCCAGCGATGACGACGCTACTGAACACCCTACAGCCCGGCGCGAACGGTTCACCGGTGCGCTTGCCCAAGATCATCCAAGGAGGCATGGGGGTGGCCGTGTCGAACTGGTGCCTTGCCCGCACCGTGTCTGCTTACGGTCAGCTCGGTGTGGTGTCGGGTACCGGCATCGACACGGTGCTGGTAAGACGCCTGCAGGACGGTGACGTCGGCGGCCACCTACGGCGCGCCATGGAGCACTTCCCCTTCCCGGATATCGCTAGTGAAGCGCTCAAGCGTTACTTCCTCCCGGACGGCCGTCCACCCGGCAAGCCGTACGCGCGGCTACCGCTCCCGCGCATCGAGGGAAGCCCCCTGCAGCGCGGGTTGATCATGCTGGCCAACTTCAGTGAGGTCTTCCTCGCCAAGGAGGGGCACGCGAACCCCGTCGGCATCAACCTTCTCACGAAGATCCAGATGCCGAACCTCGCTTCGCTCTACGGAGCGATGCTGGCTCGCGTCGACTACGTGCTGATGGGTGCGGGCATCCCGCGCGAGATCCCGCACGCCCTGGACGAGCTGTCGCAACACCGACCCGCGAGCCTCAGGGCCGACGTGGTGGGTGGGCGCCGCGACGAGCCGGTAACCTTCGACTTGGATCCCGCGGAGTTCGGTGGGCCGCAACTCGAGCCGCTCGCTAGGCCCGCCTTCCTCCCCATCGTCTCCTCGCACTCCCTCGCCACCATGCTCCTCAAGAAGGCCCGCGGACCGATCCAGGGGTTCGTCGTGGAAGCGCCCACGGCGGGAGGCCACAACGCTCCGCCTCGTGGTGGCGGCACGCTCGACGAGCGCGGCCAGCCCGTTTACGGCGCGCGTGACGAGGTCGACTTCGGGGTGATGCGTGAGCTGGGCGTGCCGTTCTGGCTCGCTGGCGGCGCGGGCTCGCCGCAGGGCCTGAAGCGGGCGCTGGCGGAAGGTGCCGCAGGTATCCAGGTCGGCACGGCGTTCGCCTACTGCGAGGAGTCTGGACTGGCTCCCGAGCTGAAGCGCTCGGTGATCGAGCAGACGCTCGGTGCGGGGACCGACGTGCTCACGGACGCCCGCGCTTCACCGACGGGCTACCCGTTCAAGGTGGTCTCGTTGGCCGGCAGCAACTCCGAGCGCGAGCAATACGAGGAGCGCCGCCGCGTGTGCGACCTGGGCTACCTCCGCGAGGTGTACACCACGCCGTCGGGAGGCCTGGGCTTCCGCTGTGCGTCGGAGCCGCTCGACGCCTACCTCGCCAAGGGCGGCGAGATGGCCGAAACCGTGGGCCGCAAGTGTCTCTGCAACGCTCTGATGGCCAACATCGGGTTGCCGCAGGTTCAGAAGGGCGGCGACGTGGAGAGGCCGTTGCTCACTAGCGGCGACGACATGGAGGTCATCAGGCGGCTGCTCGGCCCGGAGCGGGACTCCTACAGCGCTACCGACGTCATCGATTACCTCCTCGACGACGCTCCCCGAGCGGCCTCCGGCACGCACGCCGCGGTCGCGGACGAAGAGGTGCTGTCGACCTCCTGAGTCGACGCGAAGTGATCGTCGGGCACGCCAACGGCGCACCTCGGAGTGACCGCCCGTCCGCACCGTCGGAGTGCCTACGTCGGAGGACCCATCTTGCGAATCGCCGTCTTCAGCACCAAGACCTACGACCAGCACTTCCTACAGCAAGCCAACCGCGAGCACGGGCACGCTCACGAGCTGACCTTCTTGGAGCCGCGCCTCGTCGAGGAGACCACCCCGCTTGCCGCCGGTTTCCCGG
>SKSV01000240.1 GCA_007122815.1 Trueperaceae bacterium
CCTCCGGGGCTGGCTGCAGGCTGCCGGTTCACTTCCTCTACCGCGTTCTGACCCACGTCGGCGATCCACAGGTCGCCGGTAGCCGCGTCGAAACTGAAGCGCCAGGGGTTGCGCAGCCCGTAGGCCCAGATCTCGTCCCGTGCACCGTCGACGCCCACGAACGGGTTGTCGTGGGGAACCGCGTAGGGCTGTTCTCCGTCGACGTCGAGCCTCAGGATCGCACCGAGCCAGGTGCCGAGGTCCTGACCGGCGTTGAGCGGGTCACCTCCGGAGCCACCGTCGCCCAAGCCCAGGTAGAGGTAACCATCCGGCCCGAAGGAGATCTGGCCACCGTTGTGGTTGCCGTAGGGTTGCTCGAGGGTCAGTACGACGCGCTCCGTGGAGGCGTCGACGCTGGGGGCGGACGGTGGGTCGGCGCGCAGCTCCGACAGCACGGTGTCCCCGCCCAAGTCGGTGTAGTGCACGAACAGCCGGCCGTTCTCGGCGAAGCGCGGATGGAACGCCAGGCCCAGCAGTCCGCGTTCACCGCTCGACACGGTGCGATCGCTGATGTCGAGGTACGTGCCTTCTGTGACCGCGCCGTCACGCAGCACGCGCACCGTTCCGGGCTGCTCGACGACGAAGAGGCGAGCGCTGCCGTCTCCGGCGTGAGTGACGAAGAGCGGCTGGGTGAACCCGTCGGTCACCAGCTCGAGGCTCTGGGATGAGCCGTTGCTGGGGAAGGTCAGGCAGGCGGTGACGACGGCCACCATGGCGGCGAGCGCGAGTGATCCAGGCAGGTTCGTCATGGCAGGCACGTTAGCGCCCGAGGCGCGGGGTCCCTGCCGTCCCGCCGACTAGACCCGCTGACCGCGCGGGCGCTCGACCTCGCGTTCGTCGTCGTGCACCTGGTCCAGCGTCGGGTAACCGCGAGGCAGCCCGCCGCGCTCACCCAGCAGTGGTAGAGCCTGCCCGAGCGCGTCCAGGTGAGCTGCGAGGCGAGGGTAGAGCCAGCGCACCGTCCGGTCGTTGCGCTCACGCGCGCTCAGGCTAGGGCGGTCGTAGAGGCCCGCCGCGCGGCGCTGGCGTTGCGCCTCGAAGAGGATCACCGCCGCCGCGACCGAGACGTTGAGAGAGGGGACCATGCCGAGCATGGGGATGCTCACGTGCGCGTCCGCGGCACCCGCGGCCGCGGCGCTGACGCCCGAGCGCTCGTTGCCGAACAGCACGCAGGTAGGGAGCGCGTAGTCGACGTCGCGGTAGTCGACCGCCCGGTCGGAGAAGTGTGCCGCAAGCACCTGCATACCCTGGTCGCGCACTTCGGCCAAGGCGCGCTGGAGGCTGCCGTGCACGCGCAGTTCGACCCACTTCTGGGCGCTCGCGCTCGTGGCGCTGAAGGTGGGCACGCCACCGGTAGGGGTGACGGCGTGCACGACACCGATGCCGACGGCGTCGGCGCTCCTCAGCATGGCCGAGAGGTTGTGCGGCTTGTAGACGTCCTCGGCGAGGAAGGTGAGGTCGGGTTGGCGCCGGCGCAGCACCTCGTCGATGCGCTGGAAGCGGCGCTCGGTCATGCGCTCAGCCTACCGTCCCTGACGCGCCGCTGTGGTCGCGCCAGGGCTCGGGGAACGCGTTGACAGCTTGTTCCCGCGTGCTACAATCCATTCTTGCGGTCGCGCTGCGCCACGGCGCGGGATGAGCGCTCCGCAGCCACCACGCCGAGGTGGCGGAAATGGTAGACGCGCCAGCTTGAGGGGCTGGTGACCGCAAGGTCGTAGGGGTTCAAGTCCCCTCCTCGGCACCATCGGGTTCAGCGAGCGGCGCCCGCCGGACGGGCGCCGCTCGCGCGTCTGGGGCGGGTATGGCGCGTGCTAGGGTGCGGCGTGCCCGCGGCCCGCGTTGCCTTCCCGTTCACCAGCTACCGCGAGGGGCAGAGAGAGGCACTCGACGCGGCGCGCGAGGCCTTCGAGGCCGGCGCTCGGGCGGTGGTGATCGAGGCGCCCACTGGCGCCGGGAAGAGCGCGTTGGCGGTAGCTCTGGCGCAGGAGGCGCGGAGCGCTTTCGTGCTCACCGGCCAGAAGGTGCTGCAGGACCAGTACCAACGCGACTTCGTGGACCTGGCCGTGCTCAAGGGGCGTGGCACGTACCCGTGTGAGGTGGTACCGCACGCTAGCGCTGCCTTCGCCCCGTGCCTCATGGGTCACGTGTTCCCCGCCTGCGACACGTGCGCCTACTACCGCGCCCGCGACGAAGCGCTCGCGGCGCCGGTGGCGCTGATGAACTACGCTGCCTTCCTGCACCAGGTGAACGACGCGGGCGGTTTCGGACCGCGTGAGCTGCTCGTGCTCGACGAGGCCCACGGCGTCGAGGCGCAGCTGATGCAGTACCTCCACGCGCGCCTCTCGGACGCTCAACTCGAGCGCGCCGGCGTCGACGAGCGTCTCCCGGCCTTCCTGGACCCGGCGTACGCGATCGACGTTGCGCACGACATGCTGCCTCACCTCGCCTCGCGCCGCGCCGAGCTGGACGCCGAGATCGGCCACGGGCAGCGGCCGCGCGCTTACGCGCGCCAGGGCGATCTTGCGAAGCTCCAGACGCTCCAGTGGCTAGACGGTCAGGTCCGCCGCTTGCGTTGGCTGACGGACACGTACGACGCCGGCATGGACTGGGTCTGCGAGCACGGGAACGAGGCCGGCTCAGCCTGGCTGTCTTGGAAGCCCGTGGAGGTCGGCCCGCTGGCGGAGGAGCTGTTGCTGGGACATGCCGAACGCGCGCTGTTGCTAACCGCGACGGTGCTGGACGAGAGCACCTTCCTGCGCGCGCTAGGGCTCGCGCCCCGGGACGCCGCGGTGATCCGCGTCGCGAGCACCTTCCCCGTCGCGCAGCGTCCCCTGCTCCTGCGGCCCGTGGCGCGCCTGACGCGGCATCATCAAGCGCGGGAGCTTCCCCGCTTGATCGCGGAGGTCGCGGCGATCATGGACGATCACGACGCAGAGAAGGGCGTGGTCCACACTCACTCCTACCGCATCGCGCAGGCCCTGCGCGCTGGGCTCCCGGAGCGCTTGCGCAAGCGTCTGGTCACGCACGACAGCGCAGAGGGACGTCAGGCAGCTCTGGAGGAGCACTTCACCAGGCCCGAACCGACGGTGCTCGTCACCCCGTCCATGACCGAAGGCTTAGACCTCGCTGACGACCTCGCGCGCTGGCAGGTCATCTGCAAGTTGCCCTACCCCTACCTCGGTGACCCACAGGTGGCCGCGCGCCGCGCGCGCGACCCCGGCTGGTACGCCTGGCGCACCGGTCTGACGCTGGTGCAGGCGTACGGTCGCGCGGTGCGCAGCCGCGACGACCACGCCGTCACCTACCTGCTGGACGCCGACGCGCCGGCCTTCCTGGAGCGAGAACGCGCGCGACTGCCTGGGTGGTTCCTGGAGGCCGTGCGCGAGGGTTGAGGCAGGTAACGGTCGCGCCGCGCTCTGAAGCGATCGGCCAGCCTCTAGAAGCGATCGCGCAGCGAGTGGTACGGCGTGAGGCCGCCGGAGAGGCTCCCGAGCGCCGAGAGCGCGGCGCGGGATCCCTCCGCCAGGCCTGCCCGGACCACCGCGTCTGGAGTGGCGCCGCCGCCGAGCAGCAGCGGAAGCGCTCGAACGTCGAGCTCAGCGTCCGGCAGGTCTACGCTCGGCTCGACCCGGCAGCCGTCGCCAGCGGGCGACAACCGCCAGGTGCCGTCGTTCCACGGCGCCAGCGAGTCGCGCACGCGAAGCGTCAACGCAGGCATGTCGGCGGCCGGATCCAAGCCTGCGAAGGCGCTCTGCAGGTCGACGACACGGACCATCCGGGTCGACTGCGTCGGCGTCCTCCACCAGTCCTCCCAGTCCCAGGCCAAGGCGTCGTCAGCGGGGACCTCGAGCTCGATGCGTTGCACCTGACCCTGGTACGCGCCGAGCAGCGCCAGCACCGCGCGACGCCCTCGGGCGCTGCACCAGAGCGCGGCGAGAACCTCCAGCGTGATGATCTGCGGGTCTTCCTGCCGTAAGCGCACCACCGCGTAGCCGTCCTCGACCCGGTACGCGGCGCCACGTTCGCCCGGAGGCGGGAGGAGGCCGGCCCAAACGTCCCAAGGACCCTCGGTGCGTGCGTTCGAGAAGTTCCAAAGGGATGCGCAGCGGAGGTGAAGCGCTTGGAACTCGGCGCGCAAGTCGCCCTTCACCTGCTCCGCGTCGGGAGGCGCTGGGGGACCCCACCAGCGCGTGCTCACGGCCAGCCGCACCGCGCACGGGAGCGATTGCCAGCCGAGGCGCGCGTAGTAGCGTGGATCGAAAGGGTAGAGGAGGCTCCAGCCGATGCCGGCGTCGCGCCCGTCGGCGAGGAGCCGCGCGAGGAGCTGGGCCGCCAGCCCCCGTCGGCGCGCCGTGGGCGCGGTCTGTACGGCAGCGATGCCGAGAAGCGGCTGGGAGGAACCCGCCACGAACGTCTCGAAACGCGGACCCGCCGCGCTCGCCAGCAGCTTCCCGCGCGCGTCGAAGGCGCCAACGGTGTTGTAGAGACGACCTCGCAGGAGCTCGCGGCCGTCGTCGCCTGGCGGGAAACCCCACGAGTGGTCGCGCAGGGTCTGGTAGTCGTGCAGGTCGTCCTCGATCAGCGGGCGCACGGTGACGTCTGCGCTCACGCCTCCTCCAGAGGTTCGTTCCAGGGCAGGTGGAGGGGGCGCTCGGCGTTCGTCCGCAGGACCATCGTCGTCTCGGTGCGTTCGACGCCCTCGAGCATGAAGAGGCGATCGAGGAAGCGGTCGAGGGCGGGCGTGTCGCTCACGAAGACCTTCGCGACGAAAGCGTAGGTGCCCGCCACGGCGTGCAGTTCGCTGATCTCGGGCAGCCCCAGGAGCCGCTCGACGAGGTCGGCGGCGTGCTTGCGCGGCTGGGGCGATACCGCCACGAAGGCGCATATGCCCAGCCCCACTGCCTCGGGATCGATGACGGCGCGGTAACCGCGGATCACGCCGGCGGACTCGAGCTTGCGCACGCGCTCCCCGATGGCGGGGGCCGATAGCCCGATCGCCTTGGCCATGGCGGCGTGGGTGGCGCGGCCGTCCTCGCGCAGGATCGAGAGTATGCGCATGTCGATGGCGTCGAAGCTCATGTCCCAGAGGCTACCACCGGGCGGATGGCTCGGCCGGAGCGCTCGCGCTCCAGGGCGTCCGCCCGCGGCCAGCCGAGGCCAGCGTGCGGTACCGTGCCGCATGCGCGTGCTCTTCATCGGTGACGTGTACGGTGCGCCCGGGATCGCGGCCGTGCAGGCCTACCTGCACGCCTACCTCGAGAGCTTCGATCTCGTCATCGCGAACGGTGAGAACGCGGCGGGGGGCTTCGGCATCACCCGCGCCAACTTCCGCGCGCTCCGCGGCGCCGGCGTGGACGTGGTCACGCTCGGCAACCACACCTTCGACCAAGCGGAGGCCGCCGAGCTGCTGGAGGAGACCCCGAGGCTAGTTCGGCCGCTCACCTACCCGCGCGGCACACCGGGTGTCGGCTTCGTGACCGTCAGCGCTCGTGGGGGCGAGCGAGTCACGGTCGGTCAGGTGATGGGGCGTCTGTTCATGGAGCCGATGGACGACCCCTTCGAGGCCGCCGACGCCGTCGTCGAGGCCGCCGGACCCGACGAGGCGGTGATCGTGGACGTGCACGCCGAAGCAACCAGCGAGAAGAAGGTGCTCGCGTACCACCTCGAGGGGCGTGCCAGCGCGGTGATCGGTACGCATACGCACGTGCAGACCGCCGACGAGGCGCTCCAAGCGGGCACCGCTACGATCACGGACGTGGGCATGACGGGTGTGGAGAGGTCGTCGATCGGGATGCGTTTCGAGGAGGTCTACCACCGCATGCGCACCAAGCGACCCAAGCGCTTCAAGCCCGCCACCGGTCAGGCGACCTTGTGCGCCGTGGCGCTCGAGCTGGAGGGGCGGAGGGCGCTCGCCATCGAGCGCATCCGCTGGCGCGCGGACGCCCCCGAGTCTTCTCATGCCCTTCACCGCCATGGTTCGTAGGCTGACGCGGATGCGGTGTACCCGAGGGAGCCCGTAATGGACCTGTTGATCTCCGGTGGCGTCGTACTGCTCGCCATCGTTCTTCTGTCGATCTACGCCGTCTACCTCTTCCTGGTTCGCTTCGCGAAGCTGACCCGCGAACGGCTCGACGGCGACGTGTTGATGACGCGCGTGAACGCCGCCGTGCGCGACCGCGACTTGGAGCTTGCGCTGGACGCCTGCGAGCAGCACGGTGGACCCATCGCACGGACGTTGCACGCCGCCCTGCTGCGGCTGCCGTACGGCCGCCAGGCGGTCGAGGCGGCGTTCCAGGACGCTGCGCTGCAGGAGGAGCAGCGTCTGACACGCGGGCTGCGTCCGCTGGCTACGATCGCTCAGGTGGCGCCGCTCATGGGTCTGCTGGGCACGGTGACGGGCATGATCATCGCCTTCACGGAGATCAGCGCGGCCGGCACGGGTAACCCCAGCTTGCTCGCTGGTGGTATCGGCCAGGCCCTCGTGACGACCGCTGCTGGTCTCATCGTGGCGATTCCCACGCTGGTCGGTCAGAGCTTCCTGTCGAGCCGCGTGGATCTGATCCTGCTCGAGATCGACCGGCGTCGCGAGGAGCTGATGGCGAACGTCGTTCAGGCCGTAGCTGCGCGCAAGGATCGCGACGAGGCGCGCTCGGAGGGCGGCACCGAGGGTTCGGGTGCGGCGCGGGAGCAGCGTGGTCCCAGCTCCGTCGCGGCCGGCGCCGGCACGACCAGGCCGGCGTCACCGGTGGCTTCGCGACCCGAAGAACCCGCCACCCCGCCGCGGCCGGCGCCGAGGCCTGCGCCCG
>SKSV01000160.1 GCA_007122815.1 Trueperaceae bacterium
AAGGCTGCCGGCAGGCGCTCGCGTCGACGAGGTCTTGTCGGTGGCGCGGCACCTGCGGCGCAGCGACTCCGCCGCACTGGAGGAGGCCATCGAGAGGCTCGGATTGGATCCGCTGCTTGCGCGGAGGGTCAACACGCTTTCGGGCGGTGAGACGCAGCGCGTGGCGGTGGCGGTCGCCTTGCTCGGTCGACCGAGGGTCTGGCTGCTGGACGAGCCAGCCTCAGCGCTGGACAGCGAGGGCCTCGAGCGGCTCGCGACCTGGCTCGACGAGCACGTGTCGCACGGCGGCACCGCTCTGGTGAGCGCCCATCGCCCGGACGAGGTCGAGCGGCTCGCACGGCACGTCGTGAGACTCGCCGAGGGTCGGGTGGTAGGCGCGGCGGCCTGCCTGTAGCCAACCCGCACTCACGCCTGCACCGAAGGTCCCCCCAGCCGTCGGCCGAGCGCCCCAACCAGCACCGCCAGCGCTGCGCAAATGGCGAGCGCCACCAGCAGGTCCGGGGCGACGTCGGAGAGCGTCGACCCGCGGGTCGTTACGGCCACGATCGGGTCCAGGAACCAGTAGGTGGGGAAGAGCTTGGCGATCCACTGGGGCCACTCGGGGAAGAGGTAGAAGACCACCGGCCCGATCAGGATGATGTTGAGGCTCTTGAAGAGCGTGTACAGCGAGCGCGCGTCGCTGGAGATCACGCCGTAGACCAAGCCGATCATCACCGCCATGGTCGCCCCGACTAGGAGCGACACCAGCAGGCCCGCGGGGCTCCCGGTCAGCGCGCCGTTCAGCGCCAGCGTCACCGTGCCCATCGCCACCGCCAGGACCAGGCCGAGGGTCGCCTTCGCCACCAGCACGTCGGTGAGGCTTGCGGGGGTGACCAGCAGCGCCTCCAGGGTGCGTCTCTCACGCTCCTCCACCAGGCTGAAGGAGGTCACGAAGACGCCCGACACCAGCATCGCCATCAGCACCAGCAGAGGCACCAGCCGCTCCACCATCGAGAGATCCTGGGCGTCTCCCGTAGTCACGACCTCGACCGTGACCGGAGCGGAGCGCCCCTCGACAGACCTGATCAGGTCGAGGGTCGTCACGGAGACGATCACGCGGTTCGAGGCGAGGCTCTCGCCCGAGACGAAGAGCGGAAGCGCGGGGCGGTCGCCCGCGCGCAGCGCCTCGTCGAAACCCACGTCGATGACCAGGCCCGCGTCGAGGTCGTGTCTCTCGACCAGCAGCTCGAGCGTCGCCTCGTCTGGCACGATCCTGCTGTCCAGCTCGGGGAGGTCGAGAAGCGCCGCGGCCAGCTCCGATCCGCCAGGGTCTACCACGCCGACGCGCGGACGGGCGTCGAAGAGGGAGCCGAACACGCCGTGCACCAGCAAGGTCATCAGCACGGGCATCACCAGCGCCCAGGCGACGAGCGGTGAGCGGGGACCCAATGCTAGGTCCTTGCGCAGTATCGCGAGCGTGGTCCGTAGCCTCATGCGCGCGCCACCTTCCTCGCGAGTGCGAACCAGCCGAGCGCGAACACCAGCGCAGCCCAAGCGGCGGCGGACGCCAGGTAGGGGATCAACTCCAGCACGCCGCGACCGTAGGAGGAGGCGCCGACGAGCGCCTGCAAGACCCCGTAGCTCGGCAGCACCTGGACCCACACGGAGGCGCTGCCGGGGAACAGCAGCGCGACGGACGGCACCATCAGGGGGATCAGGAACAGGACACCCAGGAAGAGCGTGCTCATGAAGTCCCTTCCGGCCGAGCCGGTCAAGAGCGCGATGCCGGAGACGAGCACCGCGCCGAGCAGCAGGGCGAGCAGTAGCGCCGGCACGTTCCCCACGAAGGAGCGCGTCAGCAGCAGCAGCAAGAGCGCTTGCGAGAGCGCCAGCAGAGTGCCCGTGAGGCCCTTGGCGCTTATCAGGTCGGCTACCCGCGCCGGGGTCACGACGATGGCCGAGACCGTTCGCGAAGCCACTTCGCTGGCGATCAACGAGGCCAAAGCGAGCGATTCGGTTATGAGCACGAAGAAGACCAGGAGTGGGCGCAGGCGCTCACGGAGGGGTAGCTGGTCCCCCGCGCGGTCCTCGCCCAAGACGATCACGTCCCCCTCCGGGAGGGTGACGGGCAGCGGGGCGCCCGAGAGCATGAGGGCGAGTTCGCGCACCGCACTCGTCATGGCGCCGCGCACCTCGCGGGGGACCGCCGCGTCCACGTACACGCGGACGGTGACGTCCTGGCGGGTCGCTACGCGCACCACGAAGGCTTCGGGCAGGGCGAGCCCGACCTGCACCTCCGGGCCGCCATCGGCTTCGCCGGCGACCGCTGCCCGCAGGGACTCCTCGTCAGAGAAGCCGATCACCTCGAGGCCCACCTCGTCGTCCGCGAGCGCGAGCTGCTGCAGGGCGCTAGCGAGTCCGGAAGGGACTATCCCCACGCGGATCGTCTCGTCGACGCGGTCCGGCAGCAGCCAGAAGATCACCACGAACATCACCAGCGCCATGGCGGTCAACGCCACCCAGAGCTTGTCGCGCGAGAACTCGAGCAGGTCCTTGCGCACGATAGCGGCGACCAAGGCCGGCCGTGACGGTATCGCTCGCTTCACGCCAGGCCTCTACCCGTCATCCGCACGAAGACGTCCTCCAGAGTGGCCTCGTCGGTGTGGATCGTCAGCAGCTCACCCCCGCGGGTCGCTTGAGCGAGCTTCTCGGCCGACTCCTCACCGTCGAGCTCCACGACGCGCTCGGCGACCTCGCCGCTGGCGAGACGTACGCGCACCCGCACGCTGCGCTTGCCGAAGGCTAGCTTCAGCCCCTCGGGAGTGTCGAGGGCGAAGAGTTTCCCCTCGTTGATGAAGGCCACGCGGTCAGCGAGCGCGTCGGCCTCCCACATGTCGTGGGTGGTTATCAGCACGGCACAGCCGCCCTCGGCCTGCTCGCGGATCACACCGCGGATTGTCTGAGCCGACACCGGATCGAGGCCGTCGCTGGGCTCGTCGAGGATGAGCACTTCGGGGTCGTTCACCAGGGCACGGGCGATCATCAGCCGCTGGCGCATGCCCTTGGAGTAGCCCGCCACCCGGTCGCGCCCGCGCGTGGCCAACCCGACGCGCTCGAGCAATGCCTCCGAGTCCAGGTCCTTCACCCCGTGCAGGCGCGCGAAGAAGCGCAGGTGCTCGACTCCCGAGAGCGAAGGGTAGAGGTTCTTCTCTTCGAAGCACACCCCGATCAGGCCCTGCAGCTCCTCCCTATGGCGTGCCAGGTCGCTGCCGAGCAGTTCGATGCGCCCCGCGCTGGGTCGGTACTGGCCGGTGAGCATCTTGATGGTGGTCGACTTGCCTGCCCCGTTCGGGCCTAGGAAGCCGAGCACCTCGCCGCGCGCTACTTCGAAGGAGAGACCTCGCACGGCTTCGCGCGAGCCGTACGAGAAGCGCACGTCCTGAACGCTGATCGCGGGGGTGGTCTGGGTGCTGGGTCGGGATTGCGTCATCGCCACTCGATCCTCGCCGAGCCGGCATCGTGTTCGCGCTCGGCGCAAGCGGTGATTCTAGCGCCGGCCGCCTCGGTGCGCCAGGGACGGCCGTACGGGGTGTCGCAGCGCGTCAGCGCGTAGGCTGTTGCGCGATGGCAACCGACACGCTCCTGGTGTTCGTGATCCTGGCCGCGACCGTCGCGCTGTTCGTCAGCGACCGCCTCCGGCTCGACCTGGTCGCGCTCATGTCGCTCTTGTCGCTGCTCCTCACGGGCATCCTCACGCCGGCGCAGGCGCTCGCGGGCTTCTCGGACCCACTGATAATCATGATCGCGGGCCTCTTCGTGGTCTCGACGGGGTTGTTCCAGACTGGCATCGCCTCGCGCCTGGGGCGCTGGTTGGGGCGCGTGGCGGGGACCAGCGAGGTGCGGCTGATCGCCCTGGTGATGGTGATGACGGGCCTGCTCTCCGGGATCATGAGCTCCACGGGCACGGTCGCGGTGATGCTGCCAGTGGTGGTCACGCTCGCCTGGCGCGCGCGGTTGAGCCCCAGCCGCCTGCTCATACCCCTGTCGATGGCGTCGCTCATCGGCGGGATGACGACGTTGATAGGAACGCCTCCGAACCTGGTCGCCTCCAATCAGCTGGTGGCGCAGGGACTGCCGCCCTTCGGGTTCTTCTCGTTCACGCCACTCGGTCTGGTGATGCTGGTGCTGGCGGTCGCCTTCATGACCACGATCGGCCGCCACTGGCTGGTCCCGCGCGCGCCCACGAGTCCCAGCGGAGAGCTGGACGGGCAACCTTCGCTGGCCGAGCTCGCCCAACAGTACGGGTTGCCCACCCACGTCTTCCGCGCGGAGGTGCCGAGTCGCTCGGCCCTGGTGGGTCTCACGCTGCGCGAGCTTGAGTGGCCCGAGAGGCACCAGGTGCAGGTGCTGGCCATCGACAGCGAGGCCCAGATGGGGTGGGGCCAGCGCCGCACTCGACGCCACGCCGAACGCTCCAAACCTCTGGGTCCCGTGACCGAGATAGAAGCCGGAGACCGCCTGGTGCTGCAGGGTCATCGGGAGCACGTGGAGGCGCTCGCCGCCGAGTACGGCATCGACGTCGAGGAGGTCGACGCTCACGAGGAGGGCGTCATACCGGCGAACCTCGGCTTCGTGGAGGTGCTCCCTACCCCGCGCTCGCGCTGGCTCGATCGGAGCCTCGAGCAGCTCAGCTTCCGCGACCGCTTCGGCGTACAGGTCGTCGCGGTGCGGCGTGACGGGGCCAGCATCACCGAGGGCTTGGCTAAGCTGGTGCTGCGCTTCGGCGACACGCTGCTGGTCGAGGGACCGCGAAGGGCCATCGAGGTCCTGCGCCGGGAGCGCCTCGACGCGGTGGTGCTGGCCGAGCCGAACGGCATGGAGGCCGAAGCCCCTCGAGCCGACCGGGCTCCCATCGCGGTGACGGTGATGGTGGCGATGCTGTTGGTCATGACCTTCGGGTGGGTCCCGAACGTCGTGGCGGTGCTCGTGGCGGCGGTGGTGATGGTCCTCTTCGGCTGCCTGACGATGGACGACGCTTACCGGGGCATCAACTGGGAGGCCGTGGTCCTGATAGCGGCGATCTTGCCCATGGCCACCGCACTGGAGATCACGGGTGGCCTCGACCTGGTCGTCGACGGGCTCGTTGGCAGCCTGGGGCCGCTCGGTCCCTTCGCGATGCTGGCGGGGCTGTTCGTGCTCACTTCCGTCGCGAGCCAGGTGATAAGCAACACCGCCACAGCCGTGCTGCTCGCGCCCATCGCGTTCCAGGCGGCGGCAACCCTCGGTGTGTCGCCGTACCCAATGCTGATGACGGTGGCGCTTGCGGCCTCCACCGCCTTCGCCACACCGGTGGCCACTCCGGTCAACACCCTGGTGCTAGGTCCTGGTCAGTACCGCTTCGGCGACTTCTTGCGAGTCGGCGTGGTGCTGCAGGCGCTGGTGCTCATCGCGACGCTCCTCCTGGTCCCCCTACTCTTCCCCTTCTGATGACGCCCTGCGCGCGCTAGCATGGGCGCCGTCGCCGATCGCACGCCGCGAGGTGGTCCAAGGGTGACCACGTGGCCGGAGGAGTTCCCATGACCTGGTCGCTGTCGCCGCTCAGCCTTGCGCTCGTCATCACCGCGGCCACCTTGGCCATGCTGGCGAGCGTGGCCTGGGGCAGGCGTCGCGCCACTCGCGGGGCGCGCTCGTTCACCTTCCTGATGCTCTTTGCGGCGGTCTGGGCGCTGCTCGAGGCTCTCCAGGCCAGCGACCCCGACCCGCTGCGCGCGCTCGCCTGGCGACAGCTGAAGTACGTCGGCGTAGCCGGTCTGCCGGTCGCGTTCCTGGTCTTCGCGAACGACTACACGCGCGGAGCCGATTGGCTGAACCGCTTCAGCGTGGCGCTGCTGCTGCTGGTGCCGCTGGTGACGGTCGGCTTCACCTGGACCAACCCCCTGCACGGTCTCATGTGGACCAGCGGACCCGGAGCGCCCGACCCCGAGACGCTGACGCGCGCGTTCCGTGGCCACTGGTTCTGGGTGCACACGGCCTACTCGTACGCCTTGATCGCGCTCGGTTCCTTCTACCTGCTGCGCGGTTACGTCCGCACGCCGAAGGCCTACCGGGCGCAGCTCACGTGGGTGCTCATCGCCGTGCTGATCCCGTGGCTCGCCAACCTGGTGGTGGTGGTCGGCCAGGTGGAGACAGGCGACGTTGACGTAACCCCGGTGGCGTTCGCGCTCTCGGCCTTCGCTTTCGCGCGTAGCCTCTTCTCGCACCGCCTGCTCGACATAGTGCCGGTCGCCCAGGAAGCCGTGGTGCGTCACCTGTCGGATGCCGTGATCGTCACCGACGAGAGTGGGCGCACCTTGCAGCTCAACCCGGCCGCCCAGGGCTTGCTGGCGCTCGACGACGCCGACGGGGTCGTGGGGCGGCCCTTCTCGCAGCTGTTCAGCGGCGCGCCCGAACTGGTCGAGGCGCTCCGCGAGCCCGAGGGTGAGCGCCTGGAGGTCGTGCTGCAAGTTGGCGGCGCGAACCGCAGCTTCGAAGCTCAGGTGACGCCCCTGACCGACCGCCGCGGCCGCACGACCGGAAGGCTGATCCGCCTCCAGGACATCGAACGCCAGGTGCAGGCCGAGCGCACCGTGCTTCTCGCCGAGACCGCCCTACGGCACCAGGAGTCGTACGTGCTCGCACTGCAGGAGGTCACCGAGGGTCTCATGCGGCGCGCTCCCCTCGGCTCGTTGCTGGGCGCCGTCATGCGGCATGCCAGCGAGGTGCTCGAGGCGCCGCACGGCTTCCTCGACCTGATCGACCCCGAGAGCGGCACCACGGTGCGCGAGCGCGCCCGTGGGCGCTTCGCCGAGACCG
>SKSV01000262.1 GCA_007122815.1 Trueperaceae bacterium
CGGCGTCCGCGGCGACCCGGCTCATCCGCGACGGGAACCTCTACTTCGCGGACGGCGATTGTGCCTTGGCACAGTACTTCTTCCAGGAGGCGCTCAAGCGCGACGAATCCAACGCCGAAGCGTTGGTCGGCAAAGGGCGTGCGTTGGCTTGCCAGAACGCCTTCGCTGCCGCCATCGAAGCGTTCCGCGAGTCCATCGAGGTGCACCCGTCCTTCGTGCCGGCTTACGTCCACCTCGCCCTCACCTACCAGGAGCAGTTCTCGTTCGACCCCGCCAGCCATGGCGGCCGCCTGGCCGACGCCTTGGACGTGCTGCAGCGGGCCGAGCAGGTGGCCGGCGACGACGCCTCCGTCCAGAACACCAAGGGCATCGTGCTCTACCAGGCCGGTGACCTCGAGGGTGCGCAACGCGCCCTCGAGCGAGCGGTCGACCTCGCTGCGAGCGCAGGGCTCAGCGATAGCGAGCGTTCGACGATCCACGTGAACCTCGGCCGAGCCTACCGGGAGCTCGACCAACTCGAACTCGCTCAGCAGTCCTTCCGCCGCGGGGTGGTGCTCGACCCGACCAACGCCAGCGCCCACAACAACCTCGGGAACGTCATGTACCGCTTGGGTGACTGCAGCGGCGCGGAGTTCGAGCTGTCGCAGGCGGTGGCGCTCGCTCCCAACTCGCTCTCCGCCGTGTCGCAGCTGGCGATCGTGATGTTCGAGTGCGGCGACGTCGCGGGTTCGATTCCGCAGTTCGAACGCGCCCTGCAGTTCGACGGCGCTGTCTTCATGCCGCCCCTCTTCACGTACCTGGCGCGCGCCTACTTGCAGCAGGGACGGGTCGAAGACGCCGTGCGCCGGGCTCAGCAGGGCGCCCTGATGTCGCGTGAGTCGGCCGAGTCCCACTACTACCTGGGGCGCAGCTACGAAGCTCGTCGCTCGAGCGGCGACATCGAGAGCGCGCGCCAAGCATACGAGCGCGCGCTAGAGCTCGACCCCGGGTTCCAGCGGGCGCGTACCGCCTTGGACGAACTGCGCTGAGCCCCTGCGGGTACGGCTGATCGCCTGACATCGTCACGCGCGCTGGCCTCGCCGCTGGTGCGCGTGGTACATTTCGGAGGTTTGGCTGGCGGCAGCGGGATGTCCGCCGGCGTAGCCCGAGGGATCGCGCGCTGCCTCCGCTCTTGGCGGACCCTGCCGCGCTCACCACGAGCGGCCCACGACCGGCGCTTGCCGGTCGTCCGCTGATACTCCCCTCAACATCCCGCCGCTGGAGGATCGTATGTCCTACCTGGGTATGAAGCAGTTGCTCGAAGCCGGCGTTCACTTCGGTCACGAGACGAAGCGCTGGAACCCGAAGATGAAGCGCTACATCTTCGCCGAGCGCAATGGCATCTTCATAATCGACCTGCAGAAGACGCTGGTCGAGTCGGAGAAGGCCTTCAACTTCTTGCGCGACCTCGCTGGTCGAGGCGGCACCATCTTGTTCGTAGGAACCAAGAAGCAGGCTCAGGAGATCCTGGCGGCCGAGGCCAAGCGCTGCGGCATGCCCTACATCAACGAACGCTGGTTGGGCGGACTGCTCACCAACTTCCGCACGATCCGCACCCGAGTGGACCGACTCAAGGAGCTCGAGAAGAGCTTCGAGGACGAGTCCATCCTGCGCTTCGGCAAGAAGGAGCAGATCGACCTCGGCAAGGAGCTGCAACGCTTGCAGCGTTACCTGGGCGGTATACGCGACATGACCCGTCATCCCGACGCCCTCTTCATCATCGACCCGACGAAGGAAGCCATCGCGGTGAAGGAGGCCAACAAGCTCGGAATCCCAGCAGTGGCTCTGGCCGACACCGATTCCGACCCGGACGTGCTGGACTTCATCGTTCCCGGCAACGACGACGCGATCCGCTCGATCCAGCTGGTCACCGCAACCTTGGCAGACGTGATCGTGGAGGTACGCGGCGGCGCTAGCGCCGCCCCGGAGGCGCCGGTCGAGACCACACCAACGACCGCCCCGCCGATGAAGCCGATACCCGAGTCCGCCGCCGAGCGCGCTGTGCGCGAAGCCGTCGCCGAGGGCGGGAGCCCCGCTGCGGCCGCAGCCACGTTGACGGCGCCCACCGCGGAGCCGGCCTCGGCCGAGCCTTCACCTGGCGAGGGGCGTCCTGCCTCTAGCCCCAGTGGGAGCGGCGAACCGAGGGGCGGCGTGGGCGTTGACGAGGAGCAGGCCACAGCTATCGCCGAGGAGGCCGACCAAGACTCGGCCGACCTGGCGACGGAGGGTGAGAGCGAAGCAGAGCCCGCCGAGGAGACCGGCGAAGTGAGCGCCGAAGAGACCGCCGAAGAGACCACGGAAGAGACCGAGAAGGACGCCTGAGGCGCCGCGGAGGAGCACAGCGAGGATGAGCACGAACACAGAGTTGATCAGGAAGCTCAGGGGAATGACCGGCGCCGGCATGATGGATGTCAAGAAGGCGCTCGACGAGACCGGGAACGACGTCGACAAGGCGGCGGCACTGCTGCGTGAGCGTGGCATCGCCAAGGCCGCGAAGAAGGCTGACCGCGCAGCTCGGGAAGGGCTGATCGGGAGCTACGTTCACCACAACGGTCGCGTGGCCGTGTTGGTGGAGCTCAACTGCGAGACCGACTTCGTGGCGCGCAACGAGAGCTTCAGGGAGCTGGCCAAGAACCTCGCCCTCCACGTGGCCATGGCCAACCCGCAGCATCTGCGCCGTGAGGACGTGCCCCAGGCCGACGTGGAGGCTGAGAAGGAGGCCTTGCGGAAGCAGGCCCTGGAGGAAGGCAAGCCGGAGGCCATCGCGGAGAAGATGGTCGAAGGGCGCATCGCGAAGTACTACGCCGAGGTGTGCCTGCTGGAGCAGCCGTTCGTCAAGGACGAGAAGCAGACGGTTGGGCAGCTCCTAAACGACGCGATCGCGACCATCGGGGAGAACATCCAGGTGGGTCGCTTCAGCCGCATCGCGATCGGCGAGTAGGCGCAAGTGCAGCGCGTCCTCCTGAAGCTTTCGGGGGAGTTCCTGGCCGGTGAGAGCGGGTTCGGGGTCGCGCCCGAGGCCAGCAGCGCGCTAGCGACGGAGATCCGCGCCGCCCGAGTGGGCGGCGCGGAGTTGGCTCTGGTGGTGGGCGGTGGGAACTTCTGGCGCGGTTCGGTCAACGGCGGCGACATGGATCCGGCTACCGCCGATTACGTGGGCATGCTCGGCACCGTGATGAACGCCATAGCCCTGCAAGACGCGCTCGAACGGCAGGGGGTCACTACCAGGGTACAGACGGCGATGCCGATGCAGGCCGTCGCCGAGCCCTACATCAGGAGGCGCGCGCTACGGCACCTGGAGAAGGGCCGCGTCGTGATCTTCGCCGGCGGTACCGGGAACCCCTTCTTCACCACCGACACCGCCGCCGCGTTGCGGGCTCTGGAGATCGACGCCGACATGGTACTGATGGCGAAGAACGCCGTCTCGGGCGTCTACGACGATGACCCACGCAAGAACCCGAACGCGCGCCAGTACGCCGAGCTCTCCTACATGGACGCGCTCAACCAGGGTCTCGCGGTGATGGACGCGACCGCGATCAGCTTGTGCATGGGACGCGAGATGCCGATCACCGTCTTCGACATCTTCACCAGCGGGAACCTGATGCGTCTGCTGGCCGGAGAGCACGTGGGGACACGCATCAGCAGCGAGGCCGTGACGCGCTTCGTAGACTGATGAGCGTCTCTGCCCCGTCGGGCGCGGCACGGTAGACTGCGGCACGTTCACGGCGTCGGAGCAAAGTGCTGCCCGGCTAGGAGGACTGTGATGAAGACCGTGTTGAAGGAGACGCGCGAGCGCATGAACAAGTCGCTCGAGGCGTTCGAGAACAACGTCAGCGTGGTGCGCACCGGGCGCGCCAATCCGGCCATCCTCAACCGTGTCTACGTCGACTACTACGGGGCGTCCACCCCGCTCAACCAGCTCGCGACGATCTCGAGCCCCGACCCGCGCACGCTGGTCATCTCACCGTTCGACAAGTCGGCGGTACCGGCCATCGAGAAGGCCATACGCGAGGGTGACCTGGGCTTCAACCCCAACAACCAGGGTGACGCCGTCTTCATCACGGTTCCAGCACTGAACGACGAGCGCCGGCGCGACCTCGTCAAGCAAGTCAAGCACATGGCCGAGGAGGCGCGGGTGGCGGTGCGCAACGTTCGCCGCGACGCCAACGACCAATTGAAGTCCATGCACAAGGGCGGTGAGCTCTCCGAGGACGAGCTCCACTCGGCGGAGGACAGCATCCAAGACCTGACCGACGAGTTCATCGCCTCGATCGAGCAGCGCCTGAAAGCCAAAGAAGAAGACATCATGGCAGTCTGAGCGGACACCACGACTCCGTGTCCGTAACCCGCATCATCTCGGCGTTCCTGGCCTTCCTGGTTACGCTGGTGGTGCTGTGGGCGGGGCTGCCGCTGTTGGGACCCGCCTACTTGATCCTCACCTTCATCGCCATCCAGGAGTACACGGCGATGATGCAGTTGCGCGGCATTCCGATCCGGCGCCGCACCCTCTGGGTGGCCGCCGCCTTGACGCTTCCCGCCTCCTTGCCTCCCAGTCACCCGTGGATGGCCTCCTTCGGGGACGTGCCTTGGCGCGAGCTGCTGCTGGTCGGCTTCGTGGTGAGCATGCTCGTGCTCGAGGTCATCGCCTCGAACCGCTACTCGCTGCACGCGCTCGCGTTCAGCGTGCTGGGCTACGTTTGGATCAGCTGGCTGTTCGGCTTGGTGATCACCCTTCGGTACACGCCGGACGGGATCATCGGGCTCTGGTACCTGACGCTGCCGGTGCTGGCGATAATAGCCACCGACGTCGGCGGTTACGTCTTCGGCACCTTGTTCGGCAGGCGCCCCCTCGCGCCCCGCATAAGCCCCAACAAGACCGTGGAGGGCGCGATCGGCGGGTTCGCGCTGGCAGCCGTGGTGGTGTTCGCGACGCTTGCGTTGATGCCCATGTGGACGGGGTACCGCTTCACGGTCTTGCACGTGATCGTGTTCTGCGTGGCGGTCCCACTCGCCGCGCTCCTGGGTGACCTCTTCGAGTCGCTCGTGAAGCGCTGGGTAGGCGTGAAGGACGCGGGCGTCTTCCTTCCCGGTCACGGCGGCGTGCTGGATCGTCTGGACAGCGTCTTGGTAGCGATCCCCACGACTTACTTCCTGATCACCCTGATGCTCGACGTGGCCTGAGCATCCGGTTCGGAGGGATGCTAGCCTCGAGGACGCGGCGCCGCGTGGGCGTCGAGCGCCAGGGAGGAGCCCGCGAGAGTGTCAGAGTCCAGCCCCGGTTCCCGCATCCCCGCTGGGGACGAGCGTAGCGTGCCACCTAACTTCATCACCGACGTCATCGACGCCGATCTCGAGAGCGGCCGCGTGCGGCGCGTCGTGACCCGGTTCCCGCCCGAGCCGAACGGCTACCTGCACATCGGGCACGCGAAGGCGGTCTGCATAGATTTCGGTGTCGCGCGCGATTACGGGGGGCGGGTCAACCTGCGCATGGACGACACCAACCCCACGACCGAACACCCGGACTTCGTGCGGGCCATGCAGGAAGACATCGCCTGGTTGGGGTTCGAGTGGGACGAGCTGCGCTTCGCGAGCGACTACTTCGAGGAGCTGTACCAACTCGCCACGACCCTGGTCGAACGGGGTCTAGCCTACGTGGACTCACAGAGCGAATCGGAGATCCGCGAGGGCCGCGGCACGTTGACGACACCGGGGTTGGAGAGCCCCTTCCGGGGCCGCAGTGTCTCGGAGAACCTCGATCTCTTCCGGCGCATGCGCGCGGGTGAGTTCGCGGACGGTGAGCACGTGCTGCGCGCCAAGATCGACATGGCTTCCCCGACCATCGTCCTGCGCGATCCGGTGCTCTACCGCATCAAGCGCGCCCATCACTACCGCCGTGGCGACGCCTGGCCCATCTACCCCCTCTACGACTTCGCGCACCCGCTCTCTGACGCGCTGGAGGGCGTGACCCACTCGCTCTGCTCGCTCGAGTTCGAGAACAACCGCGCGGTGTACGACTGGCTGGTCGAGCAGCTCTTCCCCGAGCCGCACCCCCGCCAGTACGAGTTCGCACGGCTGGTGCTCGATCGCACGGTGCTCCACAAGCGCAAGCTGATAGCGCTGGTCCAGGGCGGTCACGTTTCGGGTTGGGACGACCCCCGGATGCCGACGCTCACCGGCTTGCGACGGCGCGGGGTCCCGCCACAGGCGGTGCGCGACTTCATCACACGCGTCGGCGTCACGCGGAGCCCTTCGCGCACCGACCCTGCCCTGCTCGACGAGAGCGTTCGGGACGCCCTCAACGCGGTCGCGCCCCGTGCCATGGCGGTGCTCGACCCGGTTCCCCTTCACCTGGCTGGCCTCGAACCAGGGCTCTTCGAGGTGAGCGCCCCGCGCTTCCCCGACGACCCCGACTCCACGACGCGGCGCGTCCCCATCTCCTCACGGCTCCTGGTGGAGCGCGAGGACGTCTCCCTGGATCCTCCCGCGGGGTTCAAGCGCCTGGCTCCGGGTCGTGCGATCAGGCTCCGGCACGCCTACGTGGTGCGCTGCGACGAGGTCGAAACCGACGAGGAGGGTCGTGTCGTCGGAGTCCGCGCCACGGTGCTGCCGGGCTCGCTAGGCACGAACCCCGACGGGGTGAAGGTGTGGTCCGCCATCCACTGGGTGGACGCCGAGTCAGGCGCCGAAGCGGAGTTCCGGCTCTTCGGCGACCTCTTC
>SKSV01000343.1 GCA_007122815.1 Trueperaceae bacterium
GATCAGGACCACACCCACCCCGGCGCTCCGCTCGGGCCCGCTCCCCACGAGCGCCACGACGAACGGCATCACGTGCGTGGTTAGCAGCCCCAGGCTCACGAGCGCCACCCGAACGAGGGAGAAGTCGAGCCCGGCGAAGGCGTTCTTCCGTAGGCCAAGCAGCGCCTCACGCAGCGTCGCGTACCAGGTGACCGCCACCAGCTCGGGGGCGAAAGCCGCGAGCGAGCGGCCGCCGGCCGCCTTCACGCTCCTTGCCAGAGCGAGGTCGTCGTCTGGGCGCAAGCGCACAGACTCGTGGCCGCCTGCACGCTCGTACGTGTCGCGGCGGTACAGACCGAACGCACCGATGCCGAGCGTCGCCTCCGAGTCCGCGCGCGGCGCCAGCCAGGGCCGCACCAGCACGCTGAGCAACAGGACGAAGGCGGTCTCGAAGGCCAACACCAGGTGCCCGGCCACTCCGGACGGGGCGTCGAAGCGTGGGATCACCGCCAGGTGGTCGCAGCGCTCGCCGAGCGCGAGCCGCACCGCCTCGCGCAGCGCGCACGGTGCGAGCCGCACATCGGCGTCGACGAACAGCAGCCACTCGCTGGCCGTCAGCGAAGCGCCGTGGGCCTGCGCGTGGGTCTTGCCCAGCCAGCCTCCAGGGAGCGACTCCAGCCTCACGAGGCGGGCTCGTGGCCCGCCACCACCACCGGTGAGGGCTAGGTGCTCCGCCAAGGCGCTCTCCACCTGCGCGCCCGTGCCGTCGCTCGAGCGATCGTCCAGCACGACTACCTCGAGGTCGGGGTAGTCCTGCGCCAACCAGCTCCGCAGCGCTGGGCGGATGCCGACGGATTCGTCGCGTGCGGCCACGATCAAGGCCACGCTCGGCCAGCCGCCTGCGGGCGTGTCATCGGCCACGCCGGCTGGTGGGGTCGAAGCGCCTCCTGGTGAGGTCGAAGCGCTGACTGGTGGGGTCGAAGCCCTGAGCTCGGGGAGGCGCCGCATGCCCAGCCACCACCAAACCCCCAGCACCGCCCACGCCAGGAGCGCCACGAAGGTGATGCTGGCGAGCGGATCCATGTCGCCAGGCTATGCGCCGCCCGCGGCCGTATCATGAGCGAGATGTCCGAGGACGAGCGCGACACCCAGGCGCTGACCCGCTTCCGCTTGGTGCCGCGGCTGTTGCACGACGCCGGCGAGCTCGACAGCAGCCTGACCCTGCTGGGGCGGCGCTTGCCGAGCCCGCTCCTGCCGCGGCTGACGGGCGACGCGCCCCTGCCCGAAAGAACGCTGGCGCTCGTGGATGCCCAGCGCGTCGGGGACGAAGGTGCGGCGTGGGCGCTACCGGTCCTAGCGAGCACGAAGATGGGTGAGTTGGTGCCGGAGGTGAGGCGCCTGGCCGACACCGGCGCGCCGGGTCTGGTGCTCGACATGAGCCCCTTGGCCGAGCTCCCGCCCTACGGGAAGGGCACGGGCCGCCCGCGAACGCGCGAGGACCTGGCCGAGCTCGCGGCAGCAGCCGGTCAGCCCATGTGGCTCTACGGCGTGCTCTCACCGGACGACGCCGTGGTGGCGGCGGAGGCCGGCCTCGAAGCGATCGTGGTCCACACCGGCGCCGCACGCTTCCTCGGTGGGCCGAGCCTCGCTGACGCCCTGCCCGACGTGCTGGATGCGGTCGCGGGCATGATCTCGGTCTACGCGGGGGGCAGGGTCGCGAGCGGCATCGACGTGTTCCGCTACCTGGCGATCGGCGCCGAAGCCGTCGTGATCGAAACCGACCGCGCGCTCGCCTCGCTCGAGGCCGAGCTGCAGTACGCCATGCGTCTGACCGGCTGCGCGACGCTGGCCGACATCGGCTACGACGTCATCTACGAGCCGCTCTTCGGTGACGCGTGATCGCCTCCCTGCGCGGCGAGGTGCTGGAGCTGCGCACCCAGAGCCTGGTGCTGGGTGCTGGAGCGTTCGGCTTGGAGGTCTTCGCCCCCGCCGCGACGCTGGCACGCTGCGCTCTAGGCGAGCAGGTGCTGCTGCACACGCAGCTGGTGGTGCGCGAGGACAGCCTCACGCTCTACGGCTTCCACGACCGCGACGCCATGACGCTCTTCACGCTCCTGCTGGGCGTGAGTGGGGTGGGGCCGAAGCTGGCCCTGGCCGTGCTCTCCACGCTGCAACCGGCGTTGATCGCCGACGCCGTGGAGCGCGAGGACGCCGCGCTCCTGGCGAGCGCCCCGGGCGTGGGCCGGCGTACCGCCGAGCGCCTGGTGCTGGAGCTTCGCGCCAAGCTTCCGGCGGGACTCAGCGGCGGGCTCCCGGGAGGAGCGGCGCCCCTTCCGGCGGGTGAGGACGCCGTCGCCGCCCTGGTCGCGCTCGGCTACCGCGAGGGGCAGGTTCGCGCTCAGGTGCAGGCTCTGCTGGCCGACGACCCCGAGGCGTCGGCCGAACGGCTCATCCGCTCGGCGCTGTCGAAGCTGCGCTGACGTCGCTCGCTCTCGCGGCCGCCAGGGCGCTCGCGGGCGCCACGGCCTCGAGCCCGAAGGCCTCCGCCACGCCCTCGTGCGTGACCATGCCGCGGTACGTGTTCAGCCCCTTCTGTAGCCTCCGGTCACCCTTCAGGGCGGCCACCGGGTCGGCCGCCAACAGGAGCGCGTAGGGCAAGGTCTGGTCGGAGAGCGCCCTGGTGCTCGTGTTCGGCACTGCCCCCGGCATGTTGGCCACGCCGTAGTGCACGACGTCGTCGATGACGAAGGTGGGCTCGTCGTGCGTGGTGGGCCTGATGGTCTCCACGCAGCCGCCCTGGTCGACGGAGACGTCGACTATGACGCTGCCTGGCTTCATCAGGCCGAGCATCTCGCGCGTGACGAGGTGGGGCGCGCGCGCTCCCGGGATCAGGACCGCCCCCACCAGCATGTCTGCCCTCGGCAGCATCACGCGGATGTTGCCAGCGTGCGAGGCGAGCGTCTGGACGCGCCCGGAGAAGGCGTCGTCGAGGTACTGCAGGCGCGCATGAGACACGTCCAAGACGGTGACGTGAGCGCCTAGCCCGACCGCGATCTTGGCGGCGTTGATGCCCACCACACCGCCTCCGACGATCACGACCTCGCCCGACTCCACCCCCGGAACGCCGCCCAGGAGGAGGCCGCGGCCCCCGAGGAAGCGGCTGAGGTAGTGAGCGCCGAACTGCGGCGCCAGGCGTCCCGCCACCTCGCTCATGGGGGTGAGGAGCGGTAGGAGGCCGTTGTCGAGCTGAACGGTCTCGTACGCGACGGCCGCGGTGCCGGCCGTGAGCAGGGCCTCCGTGAGGAGGCGGTCCGCGGCGAGATGCAAGAAGGTGAAGAGCACCAGGTCCTCGCGCAAGAAGGCGTACTCCTGAGCGATGGGCTCCTTCACCTTGAGGACCATCTCCGCTGACCAGGCTGCCGCGGCGCCGTCGACGATCCTTGCGCCTGAGAGCTCGAAGGCCTCGTCCGAGAAGCCGCTACCGGCCCCGGCTCCGGACTGGACCAGGACCTCGTGGCCTGCCACGACCAGGGCTTGGACCGCGGCGGGGGTGGCGGCAACACGGTACTCGTGTCGCTTGACCTCGGTGGGGATGCCGATCTGCATCTCGACTCCTCTGGCCCTGCGGGGCTAAGTTGCGATACCTCGAGTGTAACGTCCGGCCGCGGCCAGACCCAGGGACAGAGCGACCCCTAAGCCCTCCACACCCGTCTGGTGTGAGCGTGACCGTCGACGGCGTCGGCTACGGCAACCAGCCGCCCCGCGCCATCGAGCAGGGCAGCGCGCCCGGTCCAGTTGACCGGCAGCCGCTTGCCGTCACGCACCTCCCGCACTTCACCTTCGTCGAGTCGCACCTGCGGGTAGGGCAGCAGCGTGACGGGATCGAGCGGCTCGGCCCTTGCCAGCTCTTCGAGGGGAGCGGCCTCGCGCAGGTCCACGCTCCCGGCGCCGGTGCGCACGAGCCCGGCGAGGTGGGCGGGTACCCCGAGCGCGGCGCCGAGGTCACGCGCGAACGAGCGCACGTAGGTCCCCGCCGCGACGCGCAGGTCGATCAGCGCGGTGGGCGTGTCCGCCAGCGGCTCGGGCAGCGCGAGCGGGCGCCAACCGTCGGGGACCTGCCTCAAGCGCGTCGCCGCGGGCGAACCCTTCGGGAGCAGCTCGATCAACTCGAGCTCGAGGTAGCGCGCGGGGCGTGGTGGCAGGTCGAGCGCGGCGCCGCGCCTGGCGGCCGCGTAAGCGCGCTCTCCCCCGCGCTGGACCGCCGAGTACGCGGGCGGCAACTGCTCGCGCAGTTCGAGGAAGCGCGGCAGCTCGGCTGCGAGCGCGGCGGCGTCGATGTGGGTGGCGTCAGCGTGGGCTTCGGCCGGGCCCTCGGCGTCGAGCGTGGCGGTCCCCACTCCTAGCGCCACCCAGGCCAGGTAGCGCTTGTCGGCGCCGCTGAGGAAGGGGGCCAGCTTGGTGGCCTCGTCCACCAGGAGGACCAGCACCCCGCTCGCGAGCGGGTCCAGGGTTCCCGCGTGCCCCACCCTTCTGGTAGCCAGCTGCCGTCGGGCACGCGCCACCACGTCGTGCGACGAGAGGCCCAGGGGCTTGTCGACCGCGAAGACGCGCACGCGCCAGCGTACCAGGGACGCGGTAGCGATCCGCGAGCCATGCCCGCCTGGGGAGCGCCCGTGACGAACGGCACACGCGTGTGGCCCCGACGCACTCTTACGATGGCTGGATGATCTCAGTCCACCAACTCACTAAGCGCTTCGACGACGTGACCGCCGTCGACGCTGTCTCGTTCGAGGTGAGCGCCGGCGAGGTGTTCGGGTTGCTGGGCCCGAACGGCGCCGGCAAGACCACCACCCTGAGGATCCTGGCTACCCTGCTCGACGCCGACTCGGGCCGCGCCAGCGTCGCCGGCTTCGACGTCGCCCGCGAGGCGGAGGCGGTCAGGCGCAGCATCGGCGTGGTGAACGGCGGGATGGGGCTCTACGACCGCCTGACCGGACGCGAGATACTGCACTACTTCGGGCGCCTGTACGACATGCCGCGCGCCGCCATCGAGCGCCGCATAGCCGAGCTGGACGACCTGCTGCAGCTCGGTGATGCGCTCGGCAAGCGCGCCGGCACCTTCTCCACGGGGATGAAGCAGAAGGTCGTCATCGCCCGCGCCGTCCTGCACGACCCTCCGGTGATCTTCTTCGACGAGGTCACCTCGGGGTTGGACGTCATGGCTAGGCGCGCGGTCCTTAACGTGGTCAAGGCCTACCCGAGCGAGGAGCGGGCGGTGGTCTACTCCACCCACGTGATGAGTGAGGTCGAGGAGCTCTGCGGCCGCGCGGCGGTCCTCTACCAGGGCCGCGTTGTCAGCACAGGAAGTGTGCAGGAGCTGATCGACGAGGGGGGCGAAGCGAACCTCGAGCTCTCCTTCTTCCGGCTCGTGGAGCGCTCCGGACTGGCAAGCGAGGAGCACGATGGCGCGCCCCAGGGGGTGGCGGCATGAGGTCGCGCATGGTGCGCCGCGTCGCGGCGAAGGAGATCCTCTCGACGCTGCGCGACACCCGCGCGATCGTGTCGAACCTGCTGATCCCGCTCATCCTCCTCCCGGTGTTCATGCTGGGCCTTCCCTTCCTGCTGGGCGGCCTCTTCCAGCGCGAGGCCACCACCGTCACAGCCCTGGGCGTGGCCGGTCTGGAGCACGCCCCCGAAGAGCTCGTCGCGTTCATCGAAGCGCAGGCCGCCACCCTCGAGCCGGTCGACGACCCCGAGGCGTCGGTACGCGACGACAGCTACCCCGCCGCCATCACCATCCCTGAGGGTCTCGCCGAGATGCTCGCCGCCGACGAGCCGGCGACGCTCATAGTCCACCGGAAGACCGGCAACATCCGCTCGGAGCTGAACGCAGGGAAGCTCGAGTCGGCCGCGTCCGCCTACCGCCAGCAGGTGGTCGCCGAGCGCCTGAGGCAGGCGGGCATGGACCCCACCGTGCTCGAACCGGTGCGCATCGAGACGCGCGACGCCAGCACGGAAGCCGAGCGCAGCAGCGGTCAGCTGGCCTGGCTGATCCCCTTCTTCATCGCGATCTGGACGCTGACCGGCGGGCAGATGGCGGCGATCGATGCAACCGCAGGCGAGAAGGAGCGCGGCACGCTCGAGGTGCTGCTGGTCGCACCGGTGCGCCGCGCCGAGGTGGTGGTGGGCAAGTTCCTGGCGACCACGCTGTTCGGCTTGTGGGCGGCGGTGATGGCGATCATCGGCTTCGTGGTCGGGGGGCTGGTGCTGCGCGGCGCGTTCCTCCCCGGCCTGGGCGACGGCGCGGCCGAGATGGTGTCCGTGATGGGCGGTCAGCTGAGCGTGACGCCGACGATGGTGGTGCTGCTGGTCGTGTCGGCGGTGCTGCTCTCCAGCCTGATCTCCGCCCTGCTGATCAGCGTGACGCTGTTCGCGCGCTCGTTCAAGGAGGCCCAGTCGTACGTGGCGCCGCTCTCGTTCCTGCTGATCCTGCCAGCGATCTCGCTGCAGTTCCGCGACCTGATCGGCGGCGGCGACGCGCTCTACTGGATCCCGATGCTCAACGCCATGGTGCTGATGGACGACGTGGTGAAGGGCGCCGCGACGCCGCAGGGCATCGCCATCACGTGGCTCTCGCTGAGCGTCGCGGTCGTGGCGCTGTTGGCCTTCGCCTACCGCAGCTTCAACCGGGAGGACGTGCTGTTCAGGACGTAGCCCGAGGGCCCTCGGGGCTGCCGCTCAGTCCTCCTCGACGTCGCTGTCCGTCACC
>SKSV01000081.1 GCA_007122815.1 Trueperaceae bacterium
GGGGCGACGGCCTCAGTCTGCGCGCCAGCGAGAGCCACGACGTACGCTTCACCGATGTCGCCGTAGACGAAGACGACCTGTTGAGGTTACGTCCCGGGCCGAAGGTCCTCAACGTCTGGTTCACGCTGCTGATCGCCGCCACTTACCTTGGTAGCGCCGCGGCAGCGCGCGACGCGCTCGTCGCCTACGCCATCGAGCGCGTTCCGAGTGCGCTCGGGCATCCCGTAGCGGAGCTCGCGTCGTTCCGGCGTGATCTGGGCGAGCTGGAGGTGAGGCTGCGGAGTGCCCGGTCCGTGCTGCGCTCAGCGGCCCGCGCTTGGGACGAGCGGCGCGACCAGCTCGAGGCCGAGGTGGCCAAGCTGGTCTGCGTCGACGCCGCCACACGTGTCACCGAGGACGCACTACGGCTCGCCGGTGGAGCGGCGCTGGGGTCGGGGCTGGTGCTGGCCCGACACTTTCGCGACACCAGAGCGGGTTTCGCCCACCCACCGTCAACCGACGTGGTCTACCAGCGCCTCGGCACCGAGCTCGTCGAGGCAGCGGCCAACGCCGTAGAGGATCGATAGGCGGTACGGGTGTCCGTGCAGGAGTGATGGTCAAGCCGTAAGGTGTCTTCATGATCCGTGGAACCATCCTGGTCACTGGCGCTTCGGGTTTCATCGCCGCACACGTGGTGCGTGAGTTGCTCGAGCGCGGTTACCGGGTGCGCGGGAGCGTGCGCGGGAACCTCAGCGAGGGGCGCTTCGACATGCTGCGGGAGCTGCCGGGAGCACAGGAGCGCTTGACGCTCCACAACGCCGAGCTCAGCGAGGAGGGGCCTTGGCGGCGCCTGGTGGAGGGGTGCGACGCGGTGGTGCACGCGGCGAGTCCGTACCGTCTCGAGGCGCGCGATCCCAAGCGCGAGCTCATCGACCCGGCGGTCGCGGGCACGCGCCACGTGATCGGCGCGGCGCTGCGTGCGGGGGTGCCGCGCATCGTGTTCACCTCGAGCCTCGCCGCCGTCACCGACGAACCCGTCACGGGCAAGGTGTTCACGGAGGCCGATTGGAACGAGCTTTCGTCGGTCTCGCGCAACCCGTACTACGCGTCGAAGACGGCGGCGGAGCGCGCTGCTTGGGCCCTCGCCCAGGAGTCGGGAGCCGAAGCGCGAGTCGTTAGCCTGAACCCGGGTGTCGTCATGGGTCCGTCCCTCACCCCCGGACTGAACACCAGCAACTCGTTTCTGCGGGGCGCCCTGAACGGGACCTATCACGCGATCGTGTCGCTCGACTGGCCGCTCGTGGACGTGCGCGACGTCGCGCTCGCACACGTGGCCGCGCTGGAGTTCGACGCGGGGCGGGGTAGGTACATCTGCGTCGCCGAGACCCTCTCCATAGCCGAAGTCGTGCGGTTCCTGCGCTCGTCCGGTGTCGCCGAGGGGTACCAGCTGCCCCGCTTGCGTCTGAAGGGTCGACTGGGTGCCCTGTTGGCGCGAGCTTACGCTCGCACACGTCCACCCGGCGAGCGCTCCTACCTCCTGACGCACATCGGCAAGGAGTTCCGCGTGGATGGCTCGCGCGTCACGCGTGAGCTGGGCGTGGGGTACCGCGACGTGCGCGAGACGCTGCGCGACACAGTCGCCGACCTGGAGCGTTGGGGCCACCTGCGGCGCGACGGGTGAGCCCGGCGCAGCCGGACGGGGCGCGGTGGGAGCCGTGCTCTCGCCCGCGCACGCAGCCCGCGCCGATCAACCGCCGGCAGCCTCGATCTGCTCCATCGTGAAGCTGACCAACTCCCGCACGGTCTCCTCGTCGCAGGCGAAGCGGGCCCCTGCTGCGGCGTATGCCTCGTCCAGGGGCACGGTGCCGCCGAGGGTCAGGAAGCGCCGGTACGCGGCCAGCGCCGCTTCGTGGTCGGAGAGCGCGTTGCGCCACACCTGGGCGGCGCCGAAGAAGGCGATCCCGTACTCCAGGAAGTAGAAGGGGACGCGGTAGACGTGGATGATCTGCCATCCCTTGGAGCGCTCGCGCTCCAGGCCGCTCCAGTCGATGCCGCCACCGAGCTCGTCGCTGATGCGCACCCAGGCGGCGTCGATCGCTGCGACGTCGAGCGAGTCTGGGTCTTGGGTGTAGACCCAGTGCTGGATCGCGTCGATCGCGCTGGTGCGGACCCAGAGCTCGAGCATGCGCTCGAGCTGGGCGCGAGTCGAGCGCCGCGCGTCCGCAGCAGCGTAGAACCCGCCGTGCTCGCGCTCCAGGTGCTTCAGCGTCAGCAGCTCGAGCGCTTGCGAGGCGAGCTCCCACGACTCGGGTCTACGCGCGGCGTGCATTGTCAGCGGCCAGCGCTCCTCGGTCAGCATCGAGTGGAGGGCGTGACCCGCCTCGTGGCGCATCGTGAGCAGGTCGTCGTCCGTCCCCAACGCGCTCCAGTAGATGTACGGCGAGCGCGAGCGCGGGAAGTACGACTGGTAACCGAGCCCCGGTACCTTGTTCGGCCGTGCTTCGAGGTCCAACCAGCCCTCACGCAAGCGCTCGAAGCGCTCCCCCAACGAGGGGTCAAGCGCCTTCAGCATGCGTACCAGGCCCTCCTCGAGCTCGCTGACGTGCGTGAAAGGCTCCAGCGGCTCGGCACCCTCAGGGTCTGCGTCGAGGTCCCAGGGGCGCAGGGTGTCGAGGGCCAGTCGTCGTCGCCGCCGCTCGCGCACCTCACGTAGCGCCGGCACCGCGCTGGCGCCCACCGCCGCGTGCAGGGTCAGGGCATCGGAGGGCCGGTACTCGTGCCGGTGCAGCGAGCGCCAAGCGTAATCGCGGTAGTCCGCGAAGCCGGCGTTGCGGGCGATGCGTTGACGCAAGCGAAGGAGCTGCATGAACAGCTCGTCGAGCTCTGGCCGGATGCGCTCCAGGGAGTTCTGGATGCCTCGCCAGGCGCGCTCGCGGAGCTCGCGATCGCGCGCCTCGAGCTTCTGCCGTGCCTGGGTCACGGTGAGCGACTCGCCGTCGAGATCCACGCGCACGCTGCCCATGAGCTCGTCGTAGCGCTGGCCGAGCTCCGATTCCTCCGTCGCGAGCGGGATGTTGTCCGGGTGGTGGACGGCGACGTCGTCCTTGACGTGCTGCCACCAGACGCGCAGCTCGGGCGGTGGTTCGTAACCCGGCACCGCCAAGAGCTTGCGATCCAGCGCGTCGGCGGCCTCGCTCAAGTGCGGCGCCACCTCCCGCACGAAGCGCAGGTACGCTTCGCGGGCGGCCTCGTCGGCGGTGTCCTCGTCCTTGGCTCGCGCGAGCGCGGCGTAGGCCTCGCCCGCGTCGCGCTCCAACGAGTCGCGCTCGTCGAGCCAGGCGGGCACGTCGGCGGCGTCGAGGTCGGCGTCTAGAAGCTCGCGGACGCGCGGTTCGAGGTCTACCCAGGTCAGCGCCATGGAGGAGTGTACGGTGGCGAGGTGGGTGGCGTGAGCGACTACCTCGCCGTTTACCATGGCGCCATGTCGATGCAGCCGCGCACCCCCGATTGGGTCAAGCACGCCGTCTTCTACCAAGTGTTCCCCGACCGCTTCGCACGCAGCGAACGCGTACCCAAACCCACGAACCTCGAGCCGTGGGAGGCGCCACCGACGGTGCACGGCTACAAGGGGGGCGACCTGCTCGGGGTGGTCGAGCGACTCGATCATCTGCAATCGTTCGGTGTCACCGCGCTCTACTTCAACCCGGTCTTCCAGTCCGGAGCCAACCACCGCTACCACACCCACGACTACTTCCGGGTCGATCCCATGCTCGGTGGCGAC
Source organism: Trueperaceae bacterium (assembly GCA_007122815.1). GTDB lineage: Bacteria > Deinococcota > Deinococci > Deinococcales > Trueperaceae > CSSed10-48. The sequence goes on from SKSV01000081.1 coordinate 3,761, forward strand.
GAGGCCCTGCGCGAGCTCCTCGACGCCGCCCACGAACGCGGGATGAGGGTCGTCTTGGACGGCGTGTTCAACCATGCCAGCCGCGGCATCCTGCAGTTCCACGACGTGCTCGAGAACGGTCCGGCCTCGGCTTACCTCGATTGGTGGCACGTCGAGGGTTTCCCATTGGGCGCTTACGGGGAGGGTGATGGCGAGCTGCGCTACAGCGCCTGGTGGGACCTGCCGGCGCTCCCGAAGTTCAACACCGACACGCCCGCGGTGCGCGAGTTCTTGCTGTCGGTGGGTGAGCACTGGTTGCGCTTCGGCATCGACGGATGGCGCCTCGACGTGCCGAGCGAGATCGACGACGACGAGTTCTGGCGCGAGTTCAGACGCCGCTGCCGCGCGCTGAACCCGGAGGCGTACATCGTCGGAGAGCTCTGGGGAGCCGCCGAGCGCTGGCTTCAGGGAGACCAGTTCGACGCCGTGATGAACTACCAGGTCACCAAGACGGTCCTGGGTTACGTCGCCAAGGAGATCGACGACGCCGAGGTCGCGCGCTCTGGCTACGGCAAGGTCCCGAGCCTCTCCGCGCAGGGCTTCAAGAAGGCGCTCGAGCGGGAGCTCACCCGTTACCACCCGGAGATCGCGCAGGCGCAGCTCAACCTGCTGGGTTCACACGACACGCCTAGGGCCCTGACGGTGCTCCGCGAAGACCGCGAGGCCCTACGTCTGGCCTACGGGCTCTTGTTCGCCCTTCCGGGCGCTCCGTGCGTGTACTACGGCGACGAGATCGGCCTGGCGGGCGGTCACGATCCTGGTTGCCGGCAGGGCATGCCGTGGGGACGTGAGGAGTCGTGGGACCGCGAGACCCTTCGCTGGCTGAGTGATGTCGCGGCGTTGCGCCACGCTCACCCGGCGTTGCGCACTGGGAGCGCCGAGGTGGTGTACGCCCACCACGGTGTGGTGATGCTGCGGCGTCGAGAGGGCGAGGACGACCTGCTGGTGGTCGTGAACGCCGACGGCGAGCACGCCAGCCACGTGGCGCTAGAGGGCCTGCGCGACGGCGAGCGAAAGGCGCTCGTGGGTGAGGGTGAGCTGCGCGTGCAGGGCGGTCGCGTTCACGCTCGGGTGCCGGCGCGACGCTTGGGGGTGTTCGCGCTCTAGGACGGTACGAGCTCGCACGTGGACGCGCGAAGGAGCCAGCGCGCAGGTCCTGAGCGAGTTCTATCGGGTGGTCACGTGAAAGCTCACGCCACGCCACCGGGGTCACCCGAACTCGTAGCCCCTGACCCCTATCGGCCCCTCGACCATGGCCAGTGTCTCGGCCTTGAGCGTCAGCTGGTAGCCGGTGTCGACCACCTCGGCGTCGGCCACCAGCACCATGGCGTCGCGCACGAGCGTCCGGTGGCTGGCCCAGAGGTCGGGGCTGATTATCAGCTGCGCGCGGATCGGACCGTCCTCGATCACGTAGAACGCGAAACCCTTGGCGGTGGGCGGGCGCTGGCGGCTCACCACCAGCCCGGCGCTGCGGACGCGCGCGCCGCGTGGCCGGCGCGCGACCTCCTGGAGCGAGATCGCGGCGAGTTCGCGGAGCTGGTCGCGCACCAGGTCCAGGGGGTGCAGGTCGAGCGTGGAGAAGCGCGTGGTGTGCATGTCCCAGACGAGGTGTCCGGCCTCGCCCAGCGGCTGCAGGTCGGGTGTTGGCACGGGGGCGGCGAGGAGAGGCTGCTCGCCGGCGGGAGCGGAGCCGCTCAGCACGCCAACGCGGTAGAGCAGCTCGCGGCGCTCGCCAAGGACGTCGAGCGCCCCGGCTCGAACCAGCACCTCGAGCACGTCCCGGTCGAGCGTCAGGCGCGCGTAGAGCTCGTCGATCGAGGTGAAGGGGCCGGCGCGCAGGCGCTCCAGCATCACCTCGCGCGCCGCTTCGCTAGAGACGCCCTTCACCGCGCACAGCGGTGGCCGGACCGCCTTCACGGGCTTGCCCGCGCGCTGGGCGCGCTCGACGCGGAAGTGCACGCCGGAGCGGTTGACGTCGAGCGGCAGGAAGGGGACGTCCCAGTTCTTGGCCTCGTGCCGCTTGGTCGACTGCGACCACATGCCGGGCTCCTCGGTCATGATCGCGGCGAGGTACTCCGCGGGGTAGTGGATGCGCAGCCAGCCGCTGGCGTAGGCGTGGAGGGCGAAGGCCCAGGCGTGCGACTCGGCGAAGCCGAAACCCTGGTACGACTTGACCGCTTCGAACACACGTTCCGCCTCCTCGCGCGTGGCACCAACGGAGCGCATGGCGCCCTCGACGAAGTGTTGGCGGTGGGGCTCGATGTCCTGAACGTCGCGGAAGGAGGAGACCTTCTTGCGGAAGCGGTCGGCCTCTATCCAGGTCATGCCGGCGAAGTGCACGGCGATGCGTAGCACGTCCTCTTGGAAGAGCAGCACGCCGTACGTCTTGCCGAGCACCCCTTCCAGGCTGGGGTGCCAGTAGGTGGTGGGTTCGAGCCCGCGCCGCCGCCGCAGGTAGGGGTGGACGGTGCCGGACTGGATGGGACCGGGGCGGATGAGGGCTATCTGGTGCGCGAGGTCGCGCATGGTGCGCGCGCGCATCACCCGGGAGGTGTGGGTCTGGCTGGGGCTCTCCACCTGGAACAGCCCCAGCGTGGCGCCGGCGCTGATCAGGTCCCACACCCTCGTGTCGTCGGGGAGGTCGTTGAGGTCCAACCAGACGCCCTCGAGCCGGAACACCTCCTCGCGGGCGCGCTCGAGCGCGGCTAGCATGCGCAGGCCCAGCAGGTCCAGCTTGATGAGCCCCAGCGCCTCGGCGTCGTCCTTGTCGAGTTGCACGATCTTGATGCCGCCCGACGAGCGCTCGAGCGGCGCGTAGTGCGTTAGCGGCTCGCGCGAGAGCACCACCCCGCCGGAGTGCGGGGCTATGTGACGGGTGTGGGCACTCTCCATGTGCGAGAGCAGGTCGAGCAGGA
>SKSV01000030.1 GCA_007122815.1 Trueperaceae bacterium
AGAGCCAGTCCCCAGGGGGCGGCTCGCTGGAGGCGGCCGTAGTGCCATGGGCCGGTGAAGGGGAAGAAGGCAAACGCGAACGCAGTCAGCGCGGCCAGGTGCACAGTTCCGGAGAGTCCGGCCCGGCCGTCGGCCGCGAGGCGAGCGACGATCAGGACCGAGGCCAGCGCTACGGCGGCGAAGGTCACGGCCCCGGCGAGCAGGCCGAGGAACTCGCTGCGCGCCTGGTGAGGCCGATCGAGCGCTGGCTCTTCTGCGCGGCTCATCGACGCGAGTATAGGTGGCAGCGGGTCTCCGGCACCCGTGCCGGTGGTCATGCTCGGGTCGCGTTGCCGCGGACGGACCGACGGAGCTAGTGGCGCAAGAGACTTGACAACACAAGACTCAGGTTTTATATTCTTCTCGAGACGGGGAGCGTTCCTCCAGCGCCCACCCGCACCCCAAGCTCGCTTAGGAGGTCTTCCATGACACTCGTACGCAACGCCCGCAACCAACCCGCCCGCTGGCCCGTCGGTGATGACCCCTTCAGCGCCATCGACAGGCTCTTCCAGGACCTCGGCGGCACCGTCGGCAGCCGTCAGGACGCGCTCTACCCGATGGACCTCTTCGAGAACGACGAAGCGCTCGTGATCGAGCTCGCGGTCCCGGGCGTGCAGGCCGACGACCTCGACATCAGCATCGAGGGGCGCCAGCTGAGCATCCGCGCCAACCTGCCTGCCCTCCCCGAGGACGAGCAGCGGCGCTACTGGCTGCAGGCCATCCCGCGCGGCGCGTTCACCCGCACCGTTCGCCTCCCCGCGAACGTCAACACCGAAGACGTGACCGCCAACGTCAACAACGGCATGCTCACGTTGCGCCTCGCCAAGGCCGCGGAGGCGAAGGTCCGCAAGGTAGAGATCCAGCGCGGCTGAGCCTCTCGGCGCAGCCACGGCCTAGCCGCACCAGGCTACCGAGCCTCACCAGGGCACGAACGAGTGGGCTGAGTCGAAAGACTCGGCCCACTCTGCTGATGGCGGCTGGCGCTGATGGCGGCTGGCGAGCTGCTCAGGGCACCCAGCGCGGCGGCAACCCGCCGCTACCGAAGAGCTGACGAGCGAGCTCGAAGATCTCTGCCGGCTCGAGTCCCTGACCCAGGTAACCGTCGCCACTCCAGATCTCCACGTGCGGGTGGGGTTCGTCCTGCGTGCCGTCCGCGGCCTCCTCGGTGCCCGAGTTGCCGGTGAAGCCGATGACCTGGCCCTGATCGACGCGCGCACCCACCGTGACCTCCGGCGGGATGCCCGAGAGGTGCGCGTAACGCGTCACGAAACCACCGGGATGCTCGATCCACACCTGCATCCCGCGGAGCTTGTCGAGCATGTCCTCAGGCGTGCTCATCACCGAGCGCGACACCCTGATGACCTCGTCGTACTCCTCGCGGGTCATCTCCACGTAGCCGTGATCGGCGCGTACGACGCTCCCGGAGGCCATCGCGACGACGGCTGTGCCGTACTCCACCGGTGCGCCCGAGACCGCGCCGTCGTAGAAGTCGAAGCCCTCATGAACGCCGTTGCGGTAGGCCCTGGGTGCAGCCGGCCAGTGAGCGGCGCGAGAGCTGAGCGTCGAACCCGGTACCGGAACCACGTACGCGCTCGGCCAGCCAGGCGCGAACGGCAGCTCCGTGAGCTCCCGCAGGCGCGGATACAGCCCGCTGTTGCGCACTGCGCTGTTCTGGTCGGCGTAGTGGAGCACCCCGCGACCCTCCGCGTCGAGCAGGGTGGGGTCGGCGCCCGCGTTGAGCAGCAACAGGGGCACCTCCGACGTGCGGGCGTGGCGCAAGGCCATCATCAGCGCCGTGGTCCCGTCGGCGGCGCGCCAATCGACGTCGGCACCGTGCTCGAGGAGCGCCTCCAACGTCTCGGTACCGGCATGCTGCGCGGCGACCATCAGCGCGGTCCGGCCGCCGGCGTCCACCTGCATCGGATCGGCTCCGGCTTCGAGCGCCGCGCGCGCACCGGCCGCGTCGCCGCTCTCCAGCGACGTCAAGAGCGGCGGGACCGGAGGCTCGGGCGGGGTGCGATCGAAGGGGTTGGGCAGCACGCCGAACTGCCACATGGCGGTCACGGCGGCCAACACGACGATGACCACCACAGCAGCTAGTCTCACCATGCGAGCAGGCTACCGTGCTTGGCCCCGTACGATGGCGCGGTGGCGAACGCGCTGCGCGAGGAAGCTCCTAAACTGGTTCGAATCGCGCTGCCGCTGGCGCTCGCCCAGCTGGCTCAGAACGGCATGGGGCTGGTGGACACCCTCATGGTCGGGCGCCTGGGCCCCGCGGACCTAGCCGGCATCGCGTTGGGGAGCATGTCGTTCTTCTTCGTCACGATAGTCACCGGTGCCACCATCTTCGCCGTGGGCCCGCTCGTGGCGCAGGCCACCGGAGCGGGGCGGCCCGCGGAGGCGGCGGAGGCGGCACGGCACGGTCTGGTGCTGGGAGCGCTGATGGCGCCGGCGGTGATGCTGATGCTCTGGTGGATCGGGCCGGCCATGGCGGCCCTCGGCCAGGACCCCCACACGGCTGGACTCGCCACCGACTACCTCCGCGCGGTGGTCTGGAGCGTCCCAGGGTTCATGGTCTTCGTGTCGCTGCGCTCGTTCCTCGAGGGCCGAGGCGAGACGCGGCCGATAATGCTCATCGCCTTCAGCGGCGTCGCCGTGAACGTGATGGCGAACAACGCGCTCATGTTCGGGCGCTGGGGGTTCCCGGCTCTTGGCCTGGTCGGCACCGGCTACGCCACCACGATCGTCTACACGCTCATGGGGCTGCTGCTGGCCGGCTACGTCACGCTGCGCGAGCCACACCACCCAGTCATCCGCGTCGCGCGCTTCAGCGGCGCGCGCCTGGCCGAGGTCGCGCGCCTCGGTTGGCCGATCGCCCTGACCGTCGGCTTCGAGATCGGCCTGTTCGCGGTCACCGCCTTCCTCATGGGCCTCGTCGGCCAGACGGAGCTAGCCGGGCACCAGGTCGCCATGCAGACGGTCTCGTTCACCTTCATGATCCCGCTCGCACTGGGGATCGCGACCACCGCGCGCGTTGGGCACGCGGTCGGCCGCGGCGACCCAGTCGGCTTGCGGGCCGCCGGATCCGTCGGCATCGGGCTCTCGCTCGCGGTCATGTCTCTCACTGCCCTGGTGTACTGGACCGCGCCGCAGCTGGTGATCGGGCTCTACCTCGACCTCGACGACCCCGCGAACGCGGGAGTCATAACCTTCGCCGCGACCTTCCTCCGCATCGGAGCGCTGTTCCAGCTGGTCGACGGCCTACAGGTGAGCGCCATCGGAGCGCTTCGGGGCCTCAAGGACACGCGCGTGCCCATGCTGATGACGCTGGTGGCGTACTGGCCGATAGGCATGGGTGTGGGCATCTGGCTCGCCTTCGGCCTCGGTCTCGAGGGGGCAGGGTTGTGGTACGGGCTCGTGGCGGGGTTGGCGTTCGCCTCGCTCCTCCTCACCAGGCGCTTCGTGATGCTGGCTCGTCGGGTACGATGACGCCCCGGAGGAAGACGTGAGTACCTTCGTTTGGATCTCTGTCTACGCGCTGCTCGTGCTGGGCGGCCTGGTCGCGCTCTCGGCCGGCTTCGTGATGCTCGGCCGCTGGATCGTCGCGCGCACGCACGACCCCGACGCCGAGGCACACTGATCGCTCGCCTGCGAGCGTTCGCGTCGGGTCCGCCGCCCGACGTAGGCGAAGCCGCGGCGCTGCTGCGACTCGTGTTCCTGAGCGTCTTCGGAGCGCAGTTGCTCCTGGCGCTGCTGCTGGGCCTGCTGCTCACCTCGGTGATGCCTCGCTCCGGCTCCCCGAACGACGTCATGGCCATCGTCCTGCTGGCGATGGCCGTGTTCCACCTACCCCTCGGCTGGGCGCTCGGCGGCGCAGCGATCCGTGCCGGCGGTCGCCAAGCCGCCCTCTCGGGCACCATCGCCGCGGCGGTGCTCCTCTCCATCCCAGCGTGGTTCGGGGTGCTGCTGCTCGTCTCGGGACAGGCCGTCCTCTACCTGCTGGGAAGCGCCGTCGTGGTCTCCATCGGTTACTCGCTCGGGTTCGCGATGACGGGACGGGCGGCGCGGGTCGCCGCCAACGCCGTCCAGGAGGAACCTCGAACATGAACCTCGACTACAGCTGCCCGTACCCTTCCCAGAGGATGCCCGTGCTGGCGCGCAACGTCGTCGCGACCTCCCAACCGCTCGCCGCCCAGGCCGGACTGCGCGCTCTGCAGCTCGGCGGCAACGCGGTGGACGCGGCCATCAGCACCGCGGCTGCGCTCACGGTGGTGGAGCCGACGAGCAACGGTCTCGGCTCCGATGCTTTCGCGCTGGTCTGGGACGGCGAGCGGCTTCACGCTCTGAACGGTTCTGGGAGGAGCCCCATGGCCATGGGGCCCGAGCGCTTCGCCGGTTCCGATGCCATGCCGCGCGAGGGCTGGGACAGCGTCACCGTGCCAGGCGCCGTCTCGGCCTGGGTCGCCCTCCACGAGCGCTTCGCGGCGCTCCCGCTGGAGACCCTCCTCGAGCCCGCGGTGCGCTACGCGGAGCAGGGCTTCGCGGTGTCACCGGTCATCGCTCACGCCTGGGAGCGGAGCCGCGCGCGCTTCGCGCGCCGCCCCGACTGGTCCAGCGCCTTCACCCCCCACGGGCGCGCACCACGGCCCGGGGAGACCTGGCGCTTCCCCGAACAGGCGCGCTCGCTCGAGCTCATCGCGCGCACGCGCGGAGAGGCCTTCTACCGCGGTCAGCTCGCCGACGCGATGGTCTCTCACGCTCGCGATGAGGGCGGCCTGCTCGAGCACGCCGACCTCGACGCCCACCGAGCAGATTGGGTCGAGCCGCTCGCGGCCGACTACCACGGGCACGAGCTCCACGAGTTACCGCCGAACGGACAAGGGTTGGCCGCGCTCATCGCGCTCGGCATCCTCCGGCACCGAGCCGACCTCGCCGACCACGCGCTCGACTCAGCGCCCTGGCTGCACCTGCAGATCGAGGCGATCAAGCTCGCCCTCGCCGACGCGGAACGCTGGGTCGCCGACCCCACGTTCATGCTCGAGGTGAGCCCTGAGGCCCTGCTCGACGACGGCTACCTGGCCGAGCGGGCCGCGCTGATCGATCCCCGGAGCGCCGGCGACCCCGGGCACGGCCGCCCGCAGCGCGGCGGAACCGTGTACCTGAGCTGCGCCGACGAGAGCGGGCGGATGGTCAGCTTCATCCAGTCGAACTACGTCGGCTTCGGCTCTGGTGTCGTGGTGCCGGGTACCGGGATCGCCATGCAGAACCGCGGCTCCGGCTTCGTGCTGGAACCCGGGCACCCCAACCGCGTGGCCGGCGGTAAGCGTCCGTTCCACACGATCATCCCGGCGTTCCTGAGCGAGGCGGGTGTTCCGCGCTGCAGCTTCGGCGTGATGGGCGGGCCCATGCAGGCACAGGGTCACGTGCAGATGACTTTGCGGCTCGTCGATCACCGTCAGAACCCCCAGTCCGCCTCCGACGCGCCGCGCTGGCGGGTCGCCGGAGGACGCCGGTTGGCGCTCGAGCCTAGCGTGCCCGCTGCCACCCTCCAGGCGCTCGCCAGCCTCGGCCACGACGTCCAGGTCACGGCCCCTGACGAGAGCTTCTCGTTCGGCGGCGCGCAGCTGATCTGGCGAGAGGACGACGTCTACGTCGCGGGGTCAGACCATCGCAAGGACGGTCAAGCGGTAGGGTACTGAGGTGGCGCGCCCGCGGCCCAAGAGGGCCGTCGGTCCGAGAACGGATCGCGCGCGTCGGGAAGGAGGTCGCCCATGGCAACCGCCAACGACGGCGACACCGTCCAAGTGCACTACACCGGCCGCCTTGACGACGGCACGGTGTTCGACAGCTCCGAGGGGCGTGACCCGCTCTCGTTCAAGGTCGGAGCAGGTCAAGTGGTCCCCGGCTTCGAGGAGGCCGTCACGGGCATGCAGGTGGGTGACAGCAAGACCGTGCGCATCCCCCCTGGTGATGCCTACGGGGAGCGCCGTGACGAGCTGTTGCTCGACGTCCCGAGCGAGCAGCTCCCCGAGGGGCTCGAGCCCGAGGTTGGCATGGAGCTGGGGCTCCGCGGCCAGGACGGTCAGACGACGCCCGTTCGCGTCGCAGCCGTCAAGGAGGAGGCGGTCACCCTGGACGCCAACCACCCGCTGGCGGGGGAGCCGCTCACCTTCGACGTGAAGCTCGTAGACGTCACCTGATCCTGGGTCGGGGCTGCCGCAAACCGGCAGCGCCACACAGATGCCAAGGCCGAGCCGCGGCCGCCCGTCGCCCACCGAGGCGAACGGCGCGAGCGCGGCTCGCCGTTCAGTAGGTGTCGTACTTGTTGCGCGCGTCCTGCAGGAGGTGAGCCATGTCGAGCGCCTTCGAGGTGCCGATCACCACGCAGTCGACCGGATCGTCGGCGAGGGCCACCGGGATGCTCGTGATGCGCTGCAGGAAGAGATCCAAGGCGCGCAGCTGGGAACCGCCTCCGATCAGCACGATGCCGCGCTCGATCACGTCGGAGATCAGCTCGGGCGGCGCCTGCTCGAGCACCTTGCGGACGCCCACGGCGATCTTGTCGAGGGAGTCGCGCAGCGCGGAGACCACGTCCTCGGTGGAGACCACGACCGTCTTGGGCATGCCGTCGATG
>SKSV01000403.1 GCA_007122815.1 Trueperaceae bacterium
CCATGGTGCTCCTAGAAGCGTCGGCGGCTCGCTTGCCCATCGTCGCCACCGACGTGGGAGGCAACTCCGAGGTGGTGCTCGCGGAGCGTAGCGGTGTGCTGGTACCAGCTCGCGACGCTGCGGCTCTGGCAGAAGCGATGAAGCGTGTGATGGCGCTCTCGAGCGACGAGAGGGCAAGCTGGGGCGCGGCGGGCGCCTACCACGTCGACCGGAACTTCCAGCTCGAGCGCGTGGTCGACACCTGGGAATCGCTGTACGGGGAGCTGCTGGCGGCCGCCCGAGCCCAGCGGCCGCGGGCCTAGCGGCTGGGCTGAAGACCTACTGACTGGGCCGCGGGCCTACTGACGGGGCTGCGGACCTACTGACTGGGCCGCGGGCCTACTGACGGGGCTGCGGACCTAGCGGCTGGGCCGCGGGCCGCCCGCGTCGCTCGCCGCAGCACCCAGCCGCCACGCCGAGGCGATCCTCTCGCCAAGTGTGAGTGCGCCGACATCGACACCACCTGCGGAGTCCCCCGCCCCCAAAGGCACGCCCGAGCCGACCGCCCCACCTAGTTCGGCCAAACCCAAGAAGCGCGGGTGGTCGGGGTCGGTGCTGAGCAGCGCCTCCTCCCCCAAGCCGAGCGTCCACGAGTTCCCCCGCAACACGTTGCCTCGCTCGCTCGATGCCTGGTCCCCCGCACCGTTGCCGACCGAGAGGTTGTTGTGCAGCTGAGCGTCGCGGGTGACGAAACCGTAGCGGCCGTTGGCGAAGGCGGTGTTGTGCTCCAGCAGCAGACCCCTTCCGCTGTTGTAGTCGAAGCCGTCGACCTTGTTGCCGAAGGCGATGCTCCTCCGGACCACCGTGCCGACCTGCTCGTTCCCACCGCCGAGCTTGAAGCCGTTGCCGTCCCCCTCCAGACGCCCGTTGTCGAAGCTGACGCAGCGCTCCACCAGGGTGTTGGTGGAGAGCCAGGTGTCTACACCGTCATCCGAGTTCGCGAAGGTGACGCAGTAGTGGATGCGGTTGCCGTCGCCGGTGGAGATGCCGATCCCGTCGGCGTCCCCGCCGTGCGGTCGATCGACGTTGTCGTGAGCGATCACGTGAGAGAACAGGTTGCGATCGCCGCCCATGGTCAGGAACCCGCTCATGTGGTTGTGGTGGCTGCGAACGTGGCTGACCGTCACGTCGTGCGAGTCCATGAGGAAGACGCCCTCGCTCGGCGAGTTCCGGACCACGAAGTTCCGCAGCACCACGTGACGCACCCCGGTCAGGCGGATGCGCTGCACACGTTCGAGACCCGCCCCGTCGAAGACCGCGCACTCACCCGGGTACGACTCCACCACGATCGGCCGTCCCGGCAACCCTGAGCGGCGGAACTCGACATCCGAACCGTAGACGCCCCCGCGGACCCAAACCACGTCACCGGGTCCCGCCTCGTCTACGGCGCGCTGCAGGGTCTTGAAGGGTGCTTCTACACTGCGACCGTCGGAGGCATCGGAGCCGTTGGTGGCCACGAACAGCGTGGGCTGGTAAGCGGGTGAGAGCGGCTCCTCGCCACACACCCAGGCCTCGACCGCCGTCGCGACGCTGTCGGGCAACCGGCTCGACGCGAAGACTCCTGGCACGCACGCGCTCAGCAGGAGAGCGAGGGCTGCGCACACGACCACGATCGCCCTTGCCAGCAAGGGACCGCGGTGAGTGAGCGCTTGGATCGTGTACATGATCGACCGAACCAGCCCCATGAAGATCGTGAGTGGATGACGCCGGCGGTTCGGCGCGATCATACCCATTTCGTCGACCCGAACGGATTACTCTGGGTCGTGCACGCGAAGCGCCGCCTCCTGTTCGCCACCAGCGTCAGCGATACGCTCCGCGCGTTCTTGCTGCCGTACGCGGAGCACTACCGTCAGCGTGGCTGGCGCGTGGACGCCGCCGCCGCCGGCGTGAGCGAGTGCGAGGTCTGCGCGGACGCGTTCGACGCCGTCCACGACCTCCCCTGGACTCGGCGACCTAGCGAGCGGGCCAACTTCTTCGAGGCGCCGCGCGCCCTGCGGGCGCTGGTGCGGCGTGAGGCATACGACCTGGTGCACGCCCACGATCCGATCGCCGGCTTCGTGACACGCTTCGCGCTGCGACGTGCACGAGCGCGCGGCGAGGTGAAGGTGATCGTGACCGCTCACGGCTTCCACTTCTTCGCCGGCAACTCCCTGCACCGCAACGTGGTGTTCGGGACCCTCGAGTGGCTGGCGAGCCGCTGGCTCGACGCCCAGGTGGTCATCAACCGCGAGGACGAGGCCGCCGTGCATCGCTGGCGTTTCCCGGGACGCGCGCGCACGCTCTACATGCCGGGCATCGGCGTAGACACGAGCTTCTACGACCCGGCTAGGGTGAGCAGCGACGAGGTCGCGGGCGTGCGCCAGGAGCTCGGCTTGGCACCGGGACAGGCGCTCCTGCTGATCGTCGGTGAGCTGAACCCTGGCAAGCGACACCGAGACGCCGTCGCCGCCCTCGCCGCCAGCGGGCGGCCGCAGCTCGTCCTCGCCTGCGCCGGGGTTGGCCCGCTCGCCGCCGAGATAGAGGAGCAGGCGCGCACGCTCGGGGTCGGGGAGCGCGTGCGCCTGCTCGGCTTCCGCCGGGACGTGCCGGCGCTGCTGCGCGCCTCCATCGGCCTGGTCCTACCCTCGGAGCGCGAGGGGCTGCCGCGCTGCATCATGGAGGCGTCCTGCCTGGAGCGACCCGTGATCGCCACGCGCATCCGCGGCGTCACCGAGCTGGTCACACCGGCGACGGGCATACTGACCGAGGTCGGTGACGTGGACGCGCTGGCGGCCGCCATGGCGCGCCTCGTCGATCACCCGCAGGAGGCGGCTGCCCTGGGTCGCGCCGGGCCAGCTGCGATGCGCCCGTTCGACCTGAACCACGTGCTGGCGCTGCACGACGAGCTCTACGACCGCGTGCTCGGCGACGCCGACCTCTCAGCGACCTCCTCCATCGAGTAGGAAGCGAAGCCGAACTCGTCGCGCAACCTGGCGTAGGTCTGCAGGAACGACGACAGGTTCGCCAGGCTCTCCTCCTGATCGAGCCCCATGTTGTGCGGGTGCCACCAGACGTGGAACAGGGCGCCGGCTCTTGCGGCTCTCGTCATGGCGGCTGCCAGGCGACGCCTGCGCAGCGGCTCGAAGGGTCTCAGGCGCCTGTCGAAGGGGCGCATGAAGCGGCTTGCGGGGACGTTCACCAGGCCGTCGCGGGGTTCAGTGACACGCCAGGGAACCGCGTTCGCCCCCGTCAGGGGAAGGTAGGAGTCCAACCTGCGTGCCACGCGCACCGCCAGCGATCCCGCGGGCGCCGGACCCGGGCGATCGAGCGCATTGAGCTCGTTTCCGCGGTAGGCGACCAGGCCGTGGCGGGCGACGATCGGCAGGTAGTCGGGCCGCACCTGATGCCGCGGTAGGACCAAGGAGCGGACCTCCAGACCGCGGGCGCGAGCGATGGCGACGGCGGACGCGAGGTCGGCGTCGAAAGCCTGGGCGTCCTGGCCCGCTTCCAGGCAGTAGTAGTGCGAGAAGGTGTGGGTGCCGACACGTTGGCGCGGCGTGTCGGCGATCGAGCGCACGAGCGAGGGAGCGAAGCGCGTGGGGTCATCGCGCTCACCCAGGCCGAGAGGCTCGCGGTAGGGGTCGAGGCGCGGGTCGGTGTACGCCGGTCGCTGCTCGGGGGGCGGTGCGAAGGCCTCCACCTCGTCACGTGACTCGGCGAACAGGAACCCGACCGTGGCCCAGGTGGCGGCAACCTCGTAGCGCACGAAGGCCTCGAGGATCCTGGGGATCACCTCCCGTGCGCCCAGGAGGTTGGCCTTGTAGGGGCCCTCCGCACCGGGAACGTCGAGGACCCCCCAGGCGAGCTCGAAGTCGAGGGACACGACCAGCGCACCGCGGCTCCTCACGTCAGGTGGGCCCACGTGTATGCGTCATAGCCGAGCGCAGACATCGCACGTATCGTACTAACAGGGGGCCAGACAAGCTACCCGGAAGGGAGGCTGGGCCCGGATGACCACATCGAGATTCCAAGATGACTCTGTCGCCGTCACGGCGCGCGCTCCGCGCAAACGCGACGCCTTCCTGCCCTTCTCGCAACCGACGATCGGCCAGGAGGAGATCGACGAGGTCGCTGACACCCTGCGCTCTAGCTGGATAACCACCGGACCGAAGACGAAGGCGTTCGAGAAGCAGTTCGCGGAGTACGTAGGCGCCCCCGGTGGCGAGTGCCTCATGCTCTCGTCTTGCACCGCAGGTCTGCACCTGGCCTTGGCGGCGCTAGGAGTCGGGCCAGGTGACGAGGTGATAGTGCCCTCGCTTACCTTCGCTGCCACGGCCAACGTCGCGATCCACCTCGGCGCCAAGCCGGTGCTCGTCGACGTAGAGCCCGACACGATGTGTCTTGACCCGGCCAGGGTCGAAGCGGCCATCACTCCCGCCACCAAGGTCATCATGCCCGTGCACTACGCGGGCCACCCTGCGGACCTGGACGCCTTGGACGCGCTCGCCGAAGAGCACGGCCTGCACCTCGTCGAGGACGCCGCCCACGCCGTCCCCAGCAGGTACCGGGGCACCATGATCGGCTCGCGGCAGACGCTGGCGGCGTTCAGCTTCTACCCCACCAAGAACCTCACCACGGGCGAGGGCGGGGCGCTCACGGGCGATCCCGAGCTGGTCGATAAGGCCCGCGTGTTGGCGCTGCACGGCATGTCACGCGACGCCTGGAAGCGCTTCGGACGCGAGGGTTCGTGGGACTACGACCTGGTGGCGGCGGGCTTCAAGTGCAACATGACCGACATCCAGGCCTCGCTCGGCCAGCACCAGTTGCGCAAGCTGGACGGTTTCCACGCCCGCCGGAGGGAGATCGCGCAGCGCTACACGGATGCGTTCGCGGACGTCGCGGCGCTCGAACCCCCCAGCGAGCGGCCGGGCATGACGAGTTCCTGGCACATCTACGTGCTACGGCTGCGTCCGGAGCTGCTGCGCATCGACCGCGCCGCCTTCATCGAGGCGCTGAAGGAGCGCAACATCGGCACCAGCGTCCACTACCGACCGCTGCACATGATGTCGTACTACTCCGAGCGCTTCGGGTACGCGCCTGAGGATCTGCCAGTGAGCCGCGACGCCTTCGAGCGGATGATGTCCATACCGCTCTCACCTCGCCTCAGCGACGCAGACGTCGAGGACGTGATCGGGATCGTGCAGGAGCTAGTCGATGAGCATGGAGCTTGAGGCGATGATGGTCAGGCGTGCTTTCGACATGACTGCAGCCGCCTTGGGCCTGGTCGTGCTGTCGCCGCTGTTCTTGGTGCTGGCGCTGCTCATCAGGTCGACTTCCCCGGGCCCTGCCTTCTTCCGACAGGAGCGCGTGGGTCTGCACGGCCGCCCGTTCCGCATGTTCAAGTTCCGCTCCATGCGTCACGACGCCGAGGCGCACGGCGGGCAGCTCACGGTCGGCGCGGATCCGCGCGTCACGCGGGTCGGTTCGGTCATCCGGCGCTACAAGCTCGACGAGCTCCCGCAGTTGATCAACGTGTTGCGCGGTGAGATGGCGCTGGTGGGGCCTAGACCGGAGGTCCCGCGCTACGTGGCCCTCTACGACGAGCGCCAGCGGCAAGTCCTGGAGATGCGGCCCGGCGTCACCGACCCGGCCTCGATCGTGTACCGCGGGGAGAGCGAGTTGCTCGCTTCCTCCAGCGACGCTGAGGCCACGTACGTGAACTCGATCATGCCGCACAAGCTCGAACTCAACCTCGAGTACTTGGCCCGGCGCACTCTCGTCAGTGACATCGGAATCCTGTTTGCCACGGTCGCTAAGCTCGCGAAACGCGATGCTGACGGCTTTTTCCTACCCGTGACGAAACAGCAGCGGACTTAAGGACCGCTTAAGCTACTCCTGCGATAATGTTCAGTGTTTGTACCGTCAGGACGATCGCGGCGTCACGTCACAAGTGGCGCACGGTCGGCTTGGCCCAGACCCTAGCTCCTCCGTCCGGGCCGTGACGCATACGCGTGGCCGTCGGTCTGGGGTGGATCGCGCAAGTTTGCGCGGGGAAAGGAAGGAAGAGATGCTCAGGAAGCTCTTACCCATACTGTTGGTCCTGGGGGTACTCGCCGCATGCTCGGAGCCGGCGCCCGAGGTCGAGAATCTGACCGCGACCGAAACCGTGTCCGCGCGCACCGGTATCGAGGTATCGGACGGCAACCTCTACGCGGACCAGGGCACCAGCGTCAGCTTCAGCTTCGCGACCGAAGGCGGCCAGGCGCCGATCAGCTTCGACCTGGACGTCAGTCCGGCCGGGGCCTTGACGCTGACGGACCACGGTGACGGAACGGCCACCGTGAGCGGCACCGCCGGAGACGCGGACGACGTCGTCACCTTCACTGTCACCGCCATGGACAGCAGCGGTCAGGAGGCGGAGGTGGTACGGACGTTCACGGTCGTGGCCGTCACCGAGTTCACGGCCGACGATTACGTGCCCCACGCCGGCGTCGCGAACGTCAACACCCCTATCGAAATCGATCCTCCGGCCACCAGCGGCGGCGTAGCACCGCTGAGCTACAGCCTCTCATCGGGCGAGCTGCCGCCGGACTTCGTCACGGTGGCTGCGGAACCTGACGATATAGTGACGCACAGCGTCGAGCTGGA
>SKSV01000375.1 GCA_007122815.1 Trueperaceae bacterium
ACCTTGAACGCTTCTGGGACGTTGCGGCGGACGCTCCAGACTCTCTCGATGTTCGTGCGGTCCTCAGCCACGAACACCTCCAGCGCGCCATGCTTCTCGCACGCCTCCCCGATCGTCATGAGCTCGCGCTCCACCACGCTCGGATCGTTACCATCAACCTCGATGAGCAGCATCGCGCCCGCATCCCCGTAAGGCAGCGACTCGTTCAAGTACTCGCAGCTAGTCACGAACGAGAGGCGGTCCATGAACTCGATCCCAGTAGGCACGATGCCCTGGCGCATGATGATCGGCACCAGATCGATAGCCTCACGCGGGCTCGCGAACAACGCCAGCAGGTCAGCTGTCGCTTTCGGGTGCGCCACGAGCTTGATGATCGCCTGCGTCACGATCCCCAGGGTGCCCTCGGAGCCGATCACCAACTGCTTGAGGTCGTAACCGCTGACGTCCTTCGCGAGCTTCCCACCTAACCACACCACCTCACCCGCGGGAGTCACGAACTCCAGACCCAACACGTAACGGCCGGTGACGCCGTACTTGATGGCCTTACCACCACCAGCGTTCTCGGCGATGTTCCCACCGATCTGGCACGTCTCCACGCTCATCGGGTAACCCGCGAAGAACAGACCCTGCTCCTGCACCACCTGCGCCAAGTCGTTAGTGACCAAGCCCGCCTGCACGGTCACGGTCATGTTCTGCAGGTCGAGCTCCACGATCTCGTCCATGCGCTCTAGCGAGAGCACGATCCCGCCGAACACGGGGATGGCGCCACCGGAGAGGCCCGAACCCGCCCCGCGCGGCGTCACTGGCACGCGCTCGCGCGCAGCCAAGCGCACCACCCGCGCGACCTCCTCGGTGCTCGCGGGCAGCACCACCGCCTCAGGCGCGTGAGCGTACTCGCTCACGCTCGTCTCGTCATGCGAGTACGCCTCCAACCGCTCGCCATCCACCAGCACCTGCTTCGCGCCCACGATCTCGCGCAACTCCTCGACCAACTCCGGCGTGAGCGGCCGGTAGCTCACTTCTCGCTCCCGGCATCGCGCCCCGCTGTGCCCTGCTCGCCCGGAGACGTTTCGGCCAAGCGCCGGCGCAGCTCCTCCAGGACCTGGAAGAGGTCACCCACGATGCCGAAGTCGGCGACCTTGTGCAGGCTCGCGTCAGGGTCGCTGTTGATCGACACGATCGTCTCGCTGGTCTTGATGCCGGCGAGGTGCTGGATCGCGCCAGAGATGCCGGCACCAACATACAGCCGCGGCGAGATCGTCTTCCCCGACAGCCCTACCTGGTGCGGGTAACCGATCCAACCGCGGTCCACGGCATCCCGCGTTGCGCCCACCGCGCCACCGAACTCCTCGGCCAGGGCACGCAGCAGGCCGAAATGCTCCGCGCGCTTCATCCCGCGACCGCCCGCGACGACGACCTCAGCCTCCTCGAGGTTGACGAAGTCCTGCACGTCGCTGCGGTAGCCCTTGGCGACCACCCTCTCGTCCACCAGCCAATCGTCCAGCGGGACCGCGATCACCTTCCCGACGCGTGAGCGGTCCTGGGGCAGCGGGCGGCTGGACTTCGGTCGCACCGTCGCCATCTGCGGCCTGTGATCCGGGGTCTTGATGGTGGCCATGATGTTCCCGCCGATGGCCGGGCGCGTCTGGAGCAGGTTCCCGGTGCCCTCCTCTATGTCGAGCTCGGTGCAATCAGCGGTCAGGCCGGCATGCACGCGGACGGCGACGTGAGGCATCAGTGTCCGGCCCGTGGACGTGGCCGCCGCTAGGATCACGCTCGGCTGGTACGTCTTGACGAGGTGCGACAAGAGGTTGCTGTACGTCTCGCAGACGAAGCTCGCAAGACGCGGGTCCTGGATCGAGTAGACCTCGTCCGCCCCGCGCCACACCAGTTCCTGGAGCTGCTCGTCATCGACCTCGTCGCCGATGACGAGCGAGGCGAGCTTGGTATCGAGCTTGTCCGCGAGAGTGCGGCCGCGGCTGAGGAGCTCGAAGGAGACCTCCTTCAGGCGCCCCGCGTGTTGCTCCGCCAAGGTCCACACGAAGCTCATGCCCGGCCCCTACGCGGCAGCAGGTCTCGTTCGGCGAGGAAGCCGAGCAGTTGCTCTACGGCGTCGCTCACCGCCTCCTCGTCATCGGCGACGAGGATGGTGCCGCCCCTGGTGACCTTGGGCGTCGCGACCTTGACCACCTTGGTTGGTGAACCCTTGAGCCCCAGGAAGCTGACCTCGAGGTCCATGTCCTGGGAGCCCCACACCGGTATCTCCGCCGCCTTCGAGCGCTTCTTGCCTCGCAGGGTCGGCAGGCGCGGGGCTGCTACCTCCTTCACCACCGTCACCAGCGCAGGCAACGCCAGTTCGAGGACCTGGTATCCCTCCTCTACCAGCCGCTCCACACGCAGCGCCCGCTCGGAAGACGCACCGTCCGCTCGCAGCACCTCGACCTTGGCGACGTACGTAGCGAGCGGGAGGTCGAGCCAGGCAGCGATCCCGGGGCCGACCTGGCCGGTGTCGCCGTCGGTGGCCCTCTCTCCGGCCACGATCAGGTCGAACCGACCCATCTTCTTGATCGCCTGCGAGATCGTGTAGGAGGTGACCCACGTGTCGGAGCCGGCGAAGGCCCGGTCCGTTATGAGCACGCCGCCGTCGCAACCCATCGCGATGGCCTCCCGCAACGCCTTCTCAGCCGATCTGGGTCCCATCGTCACGGTGGTGACGCTTCCGCCGTGAGCCTCCTTGAGCCTCAGCGCCGCTTCGATGGCGTAGAGGTCGAGCGGGTTGACCACCGTCCCGACCCCGGCACGGATCATCGTCCCCGTCTTCGGGTCCATCCGTACGTTGCTCGTCTCGGGCACCTGCTTGATAGGGACGATGATGTCCACCCGTACCTCCACTCGACAGCCAAGGCGTTCACACGGCGCTGCCTCATGGTCCGGCGCACCGCCTGGGCGAGATGTCCCGCTTTCGCCCCAACCGACCATCGGAGGTGCTGGGCGGAGCGACCAGCGACGTCAAGTCGGCTTCCAGTACTTGCGCTTGAGTCCGTCGCCCGGCTCCTCGAACACCGACCACTCGTAGCCGCACGAAGCTATGACCTCGTGCACGCCGTCGTCGACGTCGTTGTTGCCGGGGCACAACACCACCCTCCCGCCAGGACGCGCGACCCGTTCGAGTTCGCTCAGCTCGCGCTCGGGGTCGTCTCCGACGACGTGCCCCGCCAGAACGATGTCGCAGCTCGACGCCGGCAACGGCAGGTCGGTGATGAACCCGTCGAGCACGTTCAGCTTATGGGCGTGCTCGGCGAACTTCCTCTTCAGGTACGAACGTAGGTGCCTGATCGGCTCCACCGCGAACGCGCTGGCGACCTCGGCGATCAAGGGCTCAAGCAGCCGTCCCGTGCCGGATCCGACGTCCACCACGACCTTGTCGCGCGGGTCGACGAGCGTCAGCAGCTCTGCGTCGTCCCAGCGCAGGAAGGGCTGCGCGTCGTAGGCCTCGGGCCGGTGGACGTAGACGATCCAGTCGCACACGGCCCGCATCACCGCTACCTCACAACGCCGCAGCCCCTCGGGGTCGACCTGCGGAGCTCGGGCCACCAGCTCGTCGAGCCACGCACCCTCACCCCGGAGCCGCACCCGGAACGAGTCCCACACGCTCCGGTTGTGCCTGAGCGCGACCCCGAGTTCGTCCCCGGGCCAATCGCGCGGGAACCAGTGCAAGTGCGGGTCCTCCAGCAGGAGCAGCACCTCGAACGAGAGCTCACTCACGTCGATCCACTGAGGTGCAGCCATGCACGAACCTCCCTACCGGTGCCCACGCCCGCGCCTTACGCTACGTGAACCCACTGTTCGGTGGGGCTTCGCCGGATCAACTTCCCGGCGACCTCGCCGCCCCCACGGCCGGAGGCGCACATGAACCTGCTCGACGTGATCAACCGGAACCCGGACCCAGAGCCGTGGCAAGAGGGCGACAACATCCCCTGGCACGAACCCGGCTTCAGCTCGCGCATGCTGCGCGAGCACCTCTCGCAGGAGCACGACGCTGCGAGTAGGCGCAGCGCCAAGATCGAGCGCCAAGTCTCGTGGATACACGAGGTCCTCCTGGCCGGAAGGCCTACCCGGGTGCTCGACCTCGGTTGCGGACCCGGGTTGTACACGAGCCGCCTCGCCGAGCTCGGTCACCGCTGTCACGGCATCGACTACTCACCGGCCTCCATCGAGCACGCTTGCGAACTCGCCCGCTCGCGCGGGCTCGAGTGCACCTACGACCAGAACGACGTTCGCGAGGCTGCCTTCGGCAGCGGCTACGCTCTCGTCATGATGCTCTTCGGGGAGCTGAACGTGTTCCGGCGCGAAGCGGCGCAGGCAACCCTGCGCAAGGCCCGCGAAGCGCTCGAGGCTGGTGGGCAGCTCCTGCTCGAACCGCACACCTTCGCTGCCGTACGCGAGATCGGCGCGCAGCCGTCGAGCTGGTACGCGGCTGAAACCGGGCTCTTCGCCGACACCCCTCACCTGTGCCTGCAGGAGCATCATTGGAGCGAGGAGCGCTCCGTCGCGACGATCCGCTACTACGTGCTGGACGCGGAATCACTGAAGGTGGAACGCTTCGCCCAGAGCCTGCAGGCCTACCGCGACGACGGCTACCACGAGCTCCTGCGCGAGGCGGGGTTCATCAACGTGCGCTTCCGCGCCTCGTTGACCGGGAGTGACGACGAAACGGAGCCGGGCCTAGTGGTGGTCAGCGCGGCTCCCGCGAACCGCTGACTCGACCGCTCTCGAGCAACGCGACGACGCGCATCAGCCACGAGCGCATGTGGTTCCTCCTTGCGAGCGATACTGAGGCCATGATCCCCCGCACGATAATCGAGCCGTTCCGTATCCACTCGGTCGAGCCACTGCGCATGACGAGCGAGGCCGAGCGACGTGAGGCGATAGCCGCTGCCGGCTACAACCTCTTCTCGCTGCGCTCCGAAGTCGTGCTCATCGACCTGCTCACCGACTCGGGCACGGGTGCGATGTCGAGCGAGCAGTGGGCCGGCATCCAGCGCGGCGACGAAGCCTACGCCGGCAGCCCCTCCTGGTACCGTTTCGAGGCCGCGGTGCAGGAGTTGTTCCCGCTTCCGCACGTCATACCCACGCACCAAGGGCGAGCCGCGGAGAAGATCCTGATGACCGCCATCGGCGGCCCCGGCAAGGTGGTGCCCAACAACACCCACTTCGACACCACACGCGCCAACGTCGAAGCTACCGGCGCGGAGGCCCTCGACCTGGTGATCCCCGAAGGGCTCGACCCGGCTCTCGAGCACCCCTTCAAGGGGAACATGGACCTGGCACGGCTCGAGCGCTTCTTGCGTGAGCGCCGCGAGGACGTGCCGGCGGTCTTCGTGACGATCACCAACAACTCCGGCGGCGGCCAGCCGGTCTCGCTCGAGAACCTGCGCGGGGTGCGCGAGCTCTGTGACAGGTACACGGTGCCGCTGTTCCTGGACGCCTGCCGCTTCGCCGAGAACGCCTGGTTCATCCGCGAGCGCGAGCGCGGACAGGCCGAGCGAGAGGTGGCCGACATCGTGCGCGACATCGCTGCTCTCGCCGACGGCATGACCATGAGCGCGAAGAAGGACGGTCTCGCCAACATCGGGGGGTGGCTCGCCCTGCGCGACGACGAACTCGCCGCCAGCTGCCGGAACCTGCTCATCCTGACCGAAGGCTTCCCGACTTACGGGGGCCTCGCCGGTCGCGACCTCGACGCCATAGCCCAAGGGCTGAAGGAAGTGGTGCAGCACGACTACCTGCGCTACCGCATCCGCTCCACTGGCTACCTGGGCGAAGGCCTCCTGCGCTCGGGGGTACCGGTGGTCAAGCCCATCGGAGGCCACGCCGTGTACCTCGACGCACGGTCCCTCCTGCCCCACGTGCCGCCGCTGCAGTACCCGGGCCATGCGCTGGCAGTCGCCCTGTACGAGGCGGGTGGCATCCGCAGCTGCGAGATCGGCACCGTTATGTTCGGGCGCCAACCGGACGGTAGTGAGCGCCCCGCCGCCTTGGACCTCGTGCGCCTGGCGGTGCCGCGCCGCACCTACACCCAGAGCCACATCGATTACGTGATCGAGGTCTGCGCCGAGGTGGCGAAGCGCTCGAGCGAACTGAGGGGCTACCGCATCGTCCACGAACCCCTTGCACTGCGGCACTTCACGGCCCGCTTCGAGCCGCTCTCCGGTTGAGCGCAGCCCGAGGCGGGCATCTTGGCCCGCTCACGCCAGCGCTAGCAACACCACCCCGGTGACCATCGCCACGGCAGCGAACGCACGCTTGCGCCCCTCTCCCTCGGCGAGCGCACGGGTCCCGAGCACCGTGGCGAAGAGTATTCCGATCTCGCGGACGGGCGCCACGAGGCTGATGGGCGCCAACTGAAGAGCGGTGAGCACCAGCAAGTAGGCCCCCGGCGCCAGCACGGCTACACCCACCACCTCGAGGCGGTAATCGCGCCAGAGCTCCCGCAAGTCGTCGGGTCTCCTCAGCGCCAACGGCGTCACCAGCAGCGTCCTAGCCACCTCTCCGGCCATGAGGTAGAGCAGCGGTGAGGCCCCCGCCCTGCCGACCGCGAAGCCGTCCCACACGGTGTAGGAGGCTATGAAGAGGCCCGTCAGCAGGCCGTAC
>SKSV01000317.1 GCA_007122815.1 Trueperaceae bacterium
GCGTGTGCCACTCCGAACAGGGCTAGTGCCGTGCTTACGATGATCGCGATGGTTCGCTTCATGGTTACTCCTCAGGTGTAGCGGTGGTTCGGTAGAGTCCGCACGAGCTTCTTGAAATCAAACCTGCAGAGTAAGCGATACCACATTCGTTCCGCGACGGTCAAATGACCCGGTTGGTCG
Source organism: Trueperaceae bacterium (assembly GCA_007122815.1). Classification (GTDB taxonomy): domain Bacteria; phylum Deinococcota; class Deinococci; order Deinococcales; family Trueperaceae; genus CSSed10-48. Next base: position 181 of record SKSV01000317.1, read on the forward strand.
TTGCGGTCGCCACCCCCGCCGGTGAGCCCGGCCCGCGGGGTACGGTGCCCTCGTGCGCGGGACTCCTCCCTGGCTCATCTCCATGTTCGCCGGTGTGCTCGGCGCGGCCTTGGCCGGCGCCTTGGGCGCCAGCGCGTTCGGCGCCCTCGCCCTCGCCCTCATCGCAGGGCTGCTGGCGCATCGCTCGCTCCGTGACCCGCCCTGGACACCTGCTGGCAGGATGGCCTGGCGGCGTAGCGCGCTCCGCTGGCGCTCGCGAGCACGGGAGCTCTTCGGCCGCGCCCGGGGGCCTAGCGGACGAGCCCGAGTCTTCGACGTCTGCGGCCAAGCGCCACCCCCGTGGGACGGTGGGGTCCCCCCTGAGCCACAACCGCGGGGGCGCGTGCCCGTGCGCTGTGAGGTCGCCACAGCGCGCTTGCAGGTGTGGCACTCGACGCTCACCCAGAGGGCCTACGAGGTCCCGAGCGAGCGCGGCCTCGAGAACGCCGCGCCGGGTGTGCTCGCGGACCTAGTGTTCGAGGGCGGGCGTCCCCGGGTCGTCCCCCGCGAGGTCAACTGAGTCGCCCCGAGTATCGTCGGGGTTGTCCGGCAGCGACGCTCTGGGCAGGCGGCTCGTTACGGCGAGGGCGAGCGCGGCGAGCCCTGCGCTGGCAGCGAATGAGAGCCCGAGCCCGCTCGCCAGCGCGTCGCGCGCGGCGCCGATCACCGACCCGACCGATTCGGGCCCGAGTTCCCTGCTGAGCAGTTCGCTTGCGCGCGCCAGCCTCGCTGGATCGGTGAGCGTGTTCGGGGAGGTGACGAGTGCGGAGGCTTCGCTGCTCAGCTCGCTCAACCCCGGTAGGTTGGCTAGGCCGCTGCGCAGGCGCTCGGCAATGACTGCCCCGAACGCGGCCACGCCGACGGTCCCGCCCATCTGCCGCGCGAACTGGTTGGCGCTCGTCACCGTACCGAGTTGCGTCGCCGGGACCGCAGCTTGGGCGACCACCACGAAGAGCGACATCAGGGGCCCGAGCCCTGCGCCTATCGTGATGCTCGTGGCCACCACGCGCCACACCGGTGTGTCCGTAGCCAGGGTGGAGGCCGCTAGGAAGCCCAGGGTCGCTATGAGAGCGCCGGCCATCAGCCAGCCCCAGTACCGGCCGGTCCTCGATGCGTACCAGCCGCTGAGCGCGGTAGTGGCGACGAAGCCGAGCATCAAGGGAGACAGCACCAGACCCGAGGCGGAGGCGCTACCGCCCAACGCGCCTTGGACGTAGAGCGGAAGGTAGAAGACCGCGGCGAACAACCCCGCCCCGAGCAGTAAGCTACCGAGGCTGGTGAGCCCAACGATGCGGTTCCGGTACAGGTCGAGCGGAACTATGGGGTTGTCGACCCGCCGCTCGTGCGCTAGCAGGACCGCACCCAAGACGAGCGTGGCGGCGAACAGCCCCAGGACGGTTGGCGACGTCCAGGCATGGCTGGCGCCGCCGGCGCTGAGCGCCAGGAGCAGCGGAGTCGCGCTCAGGACGAGCAGCATCGCACCCCGGACGTCGACCGCGCCGGTGCCGCTGGTGGCGCCCGAAGGCACGTAGCGTCGCACAAGCACGAAGGAAGCCAGCGCGAACGGCAGCACCACGAAGAAGACCCAACGCCAGCCGAGGGCGTCGGTGATGACGCCGCCGACGACGGGACCGACCACCGAGGAGACGCCGAACACCCCGCTGGTGATGCCTTGGTAAGCGCCGCGCTCCCGCGGCGTGAAGAGGTCCCCGAGAACCGCCCACGTCATCGCCATGAGCGCGCCGCCACCGATACCTTGCAGAGCGCGCAGCACGACCAGCTGGATCATGCTCTGCGAGAAGCCCGCGGCCACCGATGCGATCGTGAACAGCACGATCCCCCAGAGCAGCATCGGCTTGCGGCCGTACCTGTCACCGAGGCGGCCGAACACGGGCAGCGACACCGTGGAGGTGAGCGTGAACGCGGTGAACGCCCAGGCGTAGAGTTCGAAGCCCTCGAGCTCCGCTATGACGCGCGGCAGTGCCGTCCCGATCACCGTCATGTTGGTCGAGGCGAGAGCCAGGACGGCGAGTATGCCCCCGAACGCGAGCCTCTTCTCTACCGGGGGGCGTCTCACGCGCTCAAGGACGCGCGGGGCTCAAGAGCGAGTCACCCAGTCCGCGAGCAGCCGTACCCCGAAACCGGTCGACCCCTTGACCTTGTAGCCCTCGGTGGAGTCGACCGCTCGCACCCCCGCGATGTCCAGGTGTGCCCACGGGTAAGACGTGAAGCGTTCCAGGAAACCCGCTGCGACGCACGCGCCGCCCGAAGGTTTGCCAGAGGAGTTCTTCAGGTCCGCCACGTCGCTCTCCAGAACGCGCACGTACTCGGGCCACAGCGGCAGTCTCCAGGCGCGCTCGAAGGTGCGTGTGGCGGAGCTCGCAAGGGCGTCGGCCAAAGCGTCGTCGTTGCAGAACAGACCTGCGGCTGCGTTGCCCAGGGCGACGTCGACGGCGCCCGTCAGAGTGGCTAAGTCGACCACCGCGCGGGGCTTGAAGCGCTTCGCGTACACCAGCGCGTCGGCGAGGATCAGGCGACCTTCGGCGTCGGTCGATATCACCTCGATGGTGGTTCCGTCTGCGGCCGTCAACACATCGGAGGGCCGGTAGCCGAAGGCGTCGATCACGTTCTCGGTGGCTGGAACGAGCGCCACGACTCTCCGCGGGGAGCGCAGGCGGCCGATCACCCTCATGACGCCGAGCACCGCGGCGGCGCCCGCCATGTCTTGCTTCATGCTCTCGAGACCCTGGCGCCCCTTGATCGACAAACCACCGGAGTCGAACGTGATGCCCTTGCCCACGATGACCAAGGGCGCCTCCTTACCACCACTGGGGTCGTGCTCGAGCGTTATGAAGCGCGGCTCGTGGCCTGCCGCTCGCGCCACCGCGAGGAACGCACCCATCCCCTCGCTCTCCGCCCACGCCCTGTCACCGATGCTCACCCGGAAGCCGTGGTCGCGGGCGAGGCCTTGCGCGATCTCGGCCAGGTGCTCGGGCGTGGCGACGTTGGCAGGCCGGTTCACCAGGTCCCGCGCTAGCGAGGCGCCCTCGGCCACGGCGTCTCCCCAACGCACTCCGTCGCGCAAGGCGTCGAGCTTGCCCGGGTCCTCCTCCATGAGGGTGAATGACTCGATGCCAGCGTCCTCGCCGAAGCGGTAGAGCCCGAGCCTCGTTCCTTCGACGGTGGCCTGAGCCGCCTCGCCCAAGCTCAGACCGCTCACTCCGGCTCCGTGCGCGACGCTCGCGACCTTGCGCGCGCCCAACTCGCGCGCCCGGCGCCCGGCAACGGCGGACGCGCGCCGCACGGCCTCGCTGCCGAAGGTGTTGGCAGGGCCCAGACCCACGATCAGCACACGCGTGGCAGCGACGGCCCCGCGTGGGTAGAGAACGCTCACTTCTTCCGCCCTACCGCTCACGTCGCCAGCTGCCATGAGTTCGCCGATGACGCCTCCAAGCTTGCGATCGAGGGTGCCCGTGACCCCTGACGGTGTGTTGCCGCGCTCGAAGAGGCTCACTATCAGCGTGTCGACGCCTGCTGCCAACGGGTTGCTCGCTACCGCGGTGACTTCCATCCTGGGAGCGTACCAGCGAGTGCGTAGCGTGGCGCGTTTGCTGCTGGGATCTGATAGCCTCCGCCGATGCGTGGTAGTCGTCGGGTGCGCCTCGGTACGGTCTTCGTCGCGATGCAGGTCTTGCTGCTTGGCGCGTTCTTGACCTTGCCGCGCGTGTGGAGGGCTGGTTGGGACACGGGAGCTTGGTGGGGCTCGGTCGGCTGGACGCTCGTCGCCGTAGGAGTGGTGCTCGCGGTGGCGGCCGGAGTGGCGTTGGGCCGTCACTTGACGCCGTTCCCCGAGCCGCGCTCCAGCTCATCGTTGGTCACGAGCGGCCCCTACCGCTTCGCGCGACACCCGATCTACGGAGGTGTGCTGTTGGCGGCGTTGGGGTGGACGCTGGCGAGCGGGTCGCTGGCAGTCGCTACCCTGACCGGGGTGGCCTTGGTCTTCTTCGACGCCAAGCGCCGCTACGAGGAGCGGGTGTTGCACGAGCGTTTCGAAGGTTACGGGACCTACCGAGAGGCGACGCGTGTGTTCGTGCCGTTCGTGCTGTGAGTCCCGCGCTTGCTGGCACTCAACGAGCGTAGCGCTCTGTGATCGCCTGCGCCGGCAGCGGGGGCGCGAACAGGAATCCCTGACCGACGCTACAGCCGTGCCGCAAGAGCGCGAGGCGTTCAACCTCGGTCTCGATGCCTTCCGCCACCGTGTTCAGGCCGAAGCCGCGCGCCAAGGCCACCACCGCATCGACCACGGCCGCCGCGCGCTCGGAGCCCTGATCGCCGAGGGCGCTGACGAAGCTACGGTCGACCTTGACGGCATCGACGGGGAGCCGGTGCAGGCGCGAGAGCGACGAGTAACCGGTTCCGAAGTCGTCTATGACGACGTGCGCCCCGCCGGCCCGCAAGCGCGCGAGATGCTCCAGCCCGGGCCCGGTCCTGTCTATGAGGGCACTCTCGGTGACCTCCAGGGTGAGGTCCATCAGGGTGAGCCCGGCATCGCCGAGCTCTTCACGCAACTCTCGTGCGAAGCTCTCCGAGCGCAGCTGAACTGCAGAGACGTTGATCCCGCAGCGCCACAGCGCCCCGACACCCGCCTTCCTCCAGGCGGCGAGGTCCGAGCATGCGCGCCGTACGACGGCGTCACCCAGCGCTCCGATGAGGCCCGACTCCTCGGCTAGAGGCACGAACTCGGTTGGTGGCACCTCGCCGCGGCTCGGGTGCCTCCAGCGCGCCAGAGCCTCCACCCCCACGACCTCGCCGGTCTCGAGCACGACGATGGGTTGGTATGCCACGGCGATGCCTGCGCCGCTGGCAAGAGCCGAGCGGAGGTCCTCCGTCAACGCGGCGCGCGCTCGCATGCGCTCGTCTAGGTCGTCGGTGAAGAAGGCCACGCCACCGCGGCCCTCGCGCTTCATGCGGTAGAGGGCCAGGTCGGCGTTGCGCATCATGGCGTCGCTGTCGGAAGCGTCGGTGGGGGCGAGACTCAGGCCGATGCTGCCGCCGATGACGACGTTCGCGGGACCGAGTCGAAACGGCGCAGCCAGCGCATCCAGAACCTTTCGAGCCACGGCGCCGGCGTCCTCGTCGCGGCCGAGTTCGGCCGCCAGCACGCCGAACTCGTCGCCGCCGAGGCGCGCCACGGTGTCCTCCTCGCGCACCGCGGCGCGCAGGCGCCGGCCCACCTCGCGCAGCACCTCGTCGCCGGTGAGGTGGCCGAAGCGGTCGTTGACTGCCTTGAAACCGTCGAGGTCGAGGAACATCAGGGCAGTGAGGGTCCCGCGGCGGCGGCCGCGCGCTAGCGCCTGCTCGAGGCGGTCTGCGAGCATCACCCTGTTGGGCAGATCCGTCAAGGGGTCGTGGCTCGCCATGTGCGCCAGCTTGGTTCTCTCGTGCTTGAGGTCGCGCTCCAGGCGGAGCCGCTGCAGCGCCATCCCGACCGTGCCCGCCAGCAGGCTCGCGAGCTCGATGGCGCCGTCGTCGAACGCCGTGGGATCGCTGAACGAATCGAGGTGCAGGTAGCCGAGGCGCTCACCGGCGACCTCGACAGGAGCGACGAGCGTGGCGCGGATCTCGTCGACGCGCCCGACCGTCTGGAGGACCTGCTGCACCTCGGGCTTGTGGTGGGTGTTGTCGTAGCTCGGTCTCAGGACCGTCGCTCCGGTGCCGCGCGTCTGGGCCAGCTCATCGGCGTCGTAGGCCAGCGGTCGCAGGCTCTCGAGGTCGTAACCGACGGCGGCGACGTAGTGGTAGCGCCCGTCCTCGCGCTGCACGACCACGCTGCCGCCCTCGGCACCCGGGACGTGCGCGACCGCGTGTGAGAGAACGTGATGGTAGAGGTCGTCACCGAACTCGCGCGCCAGCAGGTCGTTGAGGAGAGTCAGCAGGGCGTGGCGGAAGGCGGCTCCGCGCTCGAGCGCCTCGCTGGCGCGCCTTCGCTCGGTCACGTCGGCGCTGCGGTACACGACCGCTTGCGTGTCGCCCCCTGGGCCTCGTACGGGGTGGACCTCGATATCTGCCCAATAGGGCGGCGCGTCCTCCAGGAAGGGCTTGACGAGGCGCTCGTAGGTCATGGACCGGCCCGCGAAGACCGCGTTCAGGTCGGCTGCAAGTCGCGGGTCGGGGATGGCGACCGTTATGAGGTCACCGACCTCCAGCTCTAGTCCGTACGCGCGCAGCGCACGCTCGCGGGCGCTTGCGTTGAGGTCCAAGATCCTCCTCTGGGTATCGATGAGGATGACGGCCTCCTCGCTCGACTCGAGGATGTGCCGCAAGTTGGCCTCGGAGAGCGCCAGCGCCTCGTTGGACTTCCACTGGGCCTCCTCGATGGCGCGCCGGGCCAGCGCCGTGCCGATCAGC
>SKSV01000101.1 GCA_007122815.1 Trueperaceae bacterium
CAAGGTCGCCGAACTCGACATGGTACGCGCAGACCACCCCCAGGCGGTGGCAGGCGCGTAACTGGTGTGCCCGGGCTCGCACGAGCCCTGCCCGTGGCCTACGCCGCTGTGGAGAGCGCCCGTGACCTTCGAAGGGTCGGCGTTGAAGATGGAGCAGCGCAGCCGCCAAGATCGCGCCGGAGGGGTTGGCGACAGACAGCCCCTCGCATCGCGCCACCGCGCGCGATACGTCGCACACCTCCGAGTCGCTGTCCGTCGATCTCGAGCTGCTCCTGGAACCGCCGGCACCCACCCCCAACGACGTGGGCAGGAGCAGGCACCGCGATTCCGTGGCCGACCTCCCAAGCGAAGCGCTTATCGCCTTTGGGGGCTACCGGACCTCGCCGTAGGGCCGCGATCTTGGATCCTCGCGGCCATGCCGCGACCGGTCCCCGCAGCGCAGACCGGAGCGCGTGCTTGACACGGCGAGCGCGCGTCGCGCATCCTGCCTGATCGCATTGGCCCTGAGGGTACAGGCCCAAGGGCGCTTGCCTGAGGGCGGCCCAGAGACGGGGTACGCCAAGCGAAGGTGGACCGATGCCGATAGATCGAGACGGCTCGGAGCGAGGCGGGAACGCGGTGGTACTCGTGGTCCGTCACTTCGACGAAGCGTTGCGCTGCCACCACGCTGCGGGTGTCACCGAGCGCCGCCACGCGCGTGACTTCTCAGCCGAGGTGAAGCCTTGGTGGCACCGAGCAACTACGCGACGGGCGCAAGGCGGACGGCAGAGCTCCGTGCGGGTGCTACGTTCAGCGTGGCAGGGTCTTCGCTCCGCGATACTCGCATTGCCTCTCGCACTGCTCGTCGCGGCAGGCGGACAGCCCTGGCAGATCGCTGCTGCTGAAGTCCTCCAACTCGGAGTCGCCTTCGACGCCACCGGATCGTTGCTGGCGGCGGCCAGCGGTGATCTCACCGTCACACTCTGGGACGTGCGCGCTGTGCTGCAACCGTAGGGCACTGCCGCTCATCGCAGTACCCTGACGCCATGCCCGAGTACACCGTCCGTCCACTAGGCCCCGACACCTGGGACCCTTACGCCACCCTCGTCGAGCGGCACAACGGCGTGTGGGGCGGCTGTTGGTGCCTGGCGTTCCACCCGAAGTACCCAGACCGTGGCCAGAGCCTAGAGTGCAACCGCGCTCTGAAGCGTCGGCTCGTACACGATGGTCTCGCCCACGCCGCGGTCGTCTTCGACGTCGATCGAGCCATCGGCTGGTGCCAGTTCGGGACGCCGGCGGAACTGCCGAGCATCTACCATCGCAAGGAGTACGAGGCCACGCTCGTCGAACCCCCTGCCTACCGCATCACCTGCTTCTTCGTTGACCGCGACTACCGTCGCGAGGGCGTGTCCGCCGTGGCGCTCCGAGGCGCGCTCGAGCTGATCGCCCAGGCGGGCGGGGGCGCGGTGGAGGGCTACCCACAGGACACCCAGGGCAAGCGGGTGTCCGCATCGTTCCTCTACAACGGTACCCGTAGCCTGTTCGAGCGCGCCGGCTTCACCTTCGATCGACCCAAGGGCAAGAACCATTGCGTGATGCGGAGGACCGTCGAGGCACGCTGAGGGCTGGCCGCCGCGTCGGCCCCTCACCGCGGCGCCTCCGGTTACCGTCACCGTGAAGTCGACGCGGCAGACGCTCCGGACTCCTGCGCCAGCAGATAGCCGTACACGAGATCGCCCCCGAAGAGACTTCAGCTCCAAAATGCTTGGCTGGCGATCGCCATTCGAGGCGACCGCAGGGTGCAAGAGACCAGCGAACCGAGGGAGTGCTCGGAGCCACCCGGAGACCGTCACGGTGGCACCAATGCCCTCCCACGGACTGATACGACTCTGCGGCGGCTAATCAGCTGTGACCAATGCTACGCACTGGCCCTGCACCTTGGGGCGACCGCTCGACGAGTGAACGGAGAGCCGTCAGTAACTCACTCCCCTCCCGGGGGGTGCGTCCTGTCGACCCCGCAGAACAGGTCGACCACGCTGCCGACAGTAGGTTCGATGCCGTAGTACTCACTCATGAAGGCGGCGAGCTCGGGCCAGCTTAGGCCGCGGACAGCAGCAGCCGTACTCTCCCTCGCCCACTGGTTTGGGTCCTTCGTCGGCGCTCATCAGGGCGCCGACCAGTGCCTCGCCGCAAGGGTAGGAGACGAGGCGTTCCGCAAACGTTCTCGAAGCGTTCCGAGCTTGCAGGCTCCACCTCAACGTGAACTGGTGCAGGCGCTACGGTGCGACGCCCATGCCAGCCGCTGACCTGCGCTGTGCGAAGAGCTCGCAAGGTCTTCATGGCGTTCGCGGTGGCGCTGGCGGTCGTGTCCGCGGCGCTCGTGGTCTCCGTGCCGCTCGACCGCTGGCGCATGAGCGGCAGCGTCGAGGCGTTGGCGGAGGACGGCTACGTCGTGGTGGCACCAGGCCTCATGCGTGGTTCGCGAACGCGCTGGCTACCGAGCACCATCTGGCAGACGCTGCGGACGCCCGACGAGCGCGTTCGCGACGATCTGGACGCCGTCTTGGCGGCGTTCACCGACCGGTCCGACGTCGATCCGACCCGGGTAGAGGTCAACGCTCTCATAGGCGGGCACTTCGGCGTCCCGGTGACGCTCGTGACCGGCGACGGGAAGGCCGTCGCGCAAGTCCAGGACCTGCGCGGCGAGCAGGTCGTCAGCGTGATCGTCAAGCATGGCTACACCACCTTCAGTGCCATTCACCTGCACCCCAAAGCGGCGCAAGCACGCATCCGCGAGGGGGCGCAGCAGGCGTACGCCCGCGCGGCTGGCGCCAAGCCGCTCGTCTTCGAAGCCGACACGCGCGTGGAGATCGACCTCGATCACCAAGCCCGCGCCCAGGCCTGCCTGTACGTGCCCGGCATCGAGCTCGCCGGCGAGCGGACGGTGGCGTTCACCGCCAGCGACGCGCTGGCGTTCAACGACCTCTTCCACGCGGTCATGAGCGCCAGCGGCATCACCTTCTCACCCTGATCTCGGGCGGCGGACCGCGAGCGTCGCCGCGGACTGGCCCGATTGCGTTGGCGAGGACATCACGACGCAACGCGTGTGACGGAACCACGTCGACGACCACGCCCACGAGGCGCTCGACCTCACGCGCGAGGGCTCCGATCCTGAGGACTCCGGTTCTTGGAGGCAGGTCCACGAGCAGGTCGAGATCGCTGTCCGATGAGGCGTCTCCACGTGCAACACTCCCGAAGACCCTGACGTTGGTACCTCCGTGCGCTGCGGCGGCTTCGAGAACCGCTTGCCGATGATCCCCGAGCCGACGGCCGATCTCTGTCTTGGCTAGAGGACCACACGCCGGCGCGACCAGAGACGCCTCGAGCTCGAACCCTGCTGCACGCACCAGCCGCTCGAGCGTCACGAGCGGACCGGCTTGCCGAAGGCTTCCCGGACGCCGAGTTCTGACGGGCGTAGCTGAGCGGCGTGCCTACTCCTTGACGGCCCCTGCCGTCAGCCCGGCAACTATGCGCCGTTGGAAGGCGAAGACTAGCACAACCAGGGGAACGGTAACTATCACCGCGCCCGCCATGATCTCGCCGAAGGGCTGCTGGTACGCAGACTGCCCCGTGAAGAGCGCGATCGCCACGGGCACGGTGCGCGCCTCTCGGTCGATGGCGGTGAAGGTCAGTGCGAAGAGGTACTCGTTCCAGGCCTTGACGAACGCCAGCAACCCGGTCGTGACGAGCGCCGGTACGGTGAGCGGCAGCAGCACCTTCCAGAACGATTGCATCATGGTGGCGCCATCGACCTGGGCGGCCTGCAGCAGGGTCTGCGGCAGCCCCCGGAAGAAGGCCTGCAGCACCCAGACGGTGAAGGGGAGTGTGAAGAGCAGGTACGAGAGCGTCACGCTCAGCAGCGAGGGCATGCCGAGCAGGCGTATGACCGCGTAGAGGCCGGCCAGCACCGCCACCTGCGGGAACATCGTCATCGCCAGGATCATGTACATCGAGGGGGTCTTGCCGCGGAAGCGCAGCTGCCCGAGGGCGTAGCCGGCGAACGCACCGGCCAGGAGACTCATCATCGTCACGGCGGTCGCGACCACGGAGCTGTTGAAGATGCCTCGCACGAAGGTGAGGTTGCTCAGCACGGCCTGGAAGTTGACAAGCGAAGGCGCCTGCGGCCAGTAGCTCGCTGGCGTCTGGATCAGCTCGGCCTCGGTCTTGAGCGCGGAGGCGACCGCCCAGTAGAACGGGAGCATCAGGTACACCAGGATCAGCACGACCAACAGCCAGAAGACGCCGCGTCGGAGGAGTCTCACGCGCTGGCGCGGGCTCATCGCGTGTCCACCTTCAGGACGCGCATGTAGGCGAGGGCGAACACCAGGATGAGCAGGAAGATGAGCACGCTCGCAGCTGACGACAGCCCGACGGCGCGCTGGTCGATGAGTAGCGCCTGCGTGTAGCTCGCCAGCGAGTAGCGCTGCCCGCCGAGGACGACCTGGAAGACGTCGAACACGCGCAGCGCGTCCAGCGTGCGGAAGATGAGCGCGACGGCGATGGTGGGCGCCATGAGGGGGAGCGTGATGGAGAAGAAGCTCCGGACCGAGCTGGCGCCGTCGATCTCCGCTGCCTCGTAGAGCTCGCGCGGGATCATGGCCAGGCCGGCGAGGAAGAGCAGCGCCATGAACGGGGTCGTCTTCCACACGTCCATCGCGATCATGGTCGGGAGCTGCAGGGCCTCGGTCTGGAAGAAGGCGATGTTGCCGTCGGCGAGCCCGAGGTCATAGAGCAGCGTGTTGAAGAAGCCGATGCGGGTCGGCTGGAGCATCCACTCCCAGATCTTCGCCGCCACGACCGTGACGACCGCCCACGGCAGCAGCATCAGGGTGCGCAGCAGTCCGCGCCCGACGAACTCGATCGAGAGCACCAGGGCGATGATCATGCCGAGCACCGCCTCGAGGCCGACCGACCACACCGTGAACACGACGGTGTCGACGAAAGCCCGCACGAACGCGGGCGAGGTGGCACCGAGCACCCAGCGCTTGCCGAAGAGGGAGAACTCGTAGGCCTCGGTGTAGCGCAGCGGTTCGCGGGGCAGGATGCGCACCCACGACTCGAAGCGCGGCACGCCGTTGCGGAGCTCCTGCCTTCCCGTCTCGGGGTCGATGACGGGTGGCAACTCGCGCAGCGTCACCGAGAGGAGCTGTCGGTAGTTGTCGAGCCCGACGTAGCTGCGCTCGACGGCCTGGGTCGCGAATCGGGCGTCGGTGAACGATAGGACCATCACCTGCCCGAGGGGGTAGAGCGCGACCAGGGCCATCACTAGCAGCGCGGGAACCATCAGCAACCAGGCGGTGCGCGACTCACGGCCGGCGAGCAGGCGCTGGCGCCGCTCAGCGGGAGGATCGCCGACACCCAACGCGGCGCCGGGTATGGTCCTGTCGTTCACGTGAGCTCCTCCGTCACGAGGGGGTCGCCCGTCGCTCGCATCCACGCCTCGAGGCGCTCCCGTAGCTGGGAGACCAGATCGGCGTGCTCGGGCTCGTTGGCGAGGTTCGAGCGTTCGTCCGGGTCGGCGCGAAGGTCGTACAGCGCCACCCGCGACGGCGGCGGTAGCTCGGTGGCTCGCAGCGCCCGGCCCGAGGCGCTGTCCTCGACGTCAGCCGGGAGGTAGAGGCGCTCGCTGCCACTGAAGTCGAGGATCAGCTTGTGCGTCTCGGTCCGGATCGCTCGCATGGGTACGAAGGCGTCGTGCCAGTGCAGCAGAGCGTACATGTGGTCACGCACGTGCTCCGCCGCGCCCGTCAGCAGCGGTAGCAGGTCGACGCCGTCCACGTCGGCGCTCGGCGTCCCGCCGGCGGCGCGGAGCAGGGTGACGAACAGGTCGACGTTGACGACCATGGCCTCGCTGCGCGTGCCTCCTGGGGTGACGCCGGGCCAGCGCAACAGCAGCGCGGTCTCCAGGCCGGAGTCGTAGAGAGTGCCCTTGGCGCGCGGGAAGGCGATGCCGTGATCGGTCGTTACCACGACGATCAGGCTGTCGGCCAAACCGCGCGCTTCCAACGCTGCCAGTACCGTCGCGACGCCGTCGTCGAAGGCACGTACGCGGCCGAAGAACGCGGCCATGTCTGCACGTACCTCGGGCGTGTCGGGCAAGTACCAGGGCAGCGGGACGCTCGCCGGGTCCGCGTCGCCGTAACCCGGGTGGTCGAACGGGCGGTGAGCCTCGAAGAACCCTACGCTGACGAAGAATGGGCGCTCTGGATCGAGCTCGTCCAGCGCCTCCGCGAAGGCAGGCGCCACGTCGCGGGCGAGCTGTGGCCAGCGGGTGCCCACGCAGCGTTCGAAGCCGAGGAGCTCGCCAGTCGCGGCCTCGTGCTGCTCGCCGACGAGGAGCGTCTGGTAACCCAGCGCGCGGAGCTTGGCTGGGAGAGCGTCGGCAGGATCGAAGAGCTTCCAGTCCAGGTGCGCGAGGCCCATCATCCCGGACTTGTTAGGGTACTTGCCAGTAGCGAGACTGGCCCGCGAAGGACTGCACTGCGGTGCGGGTGCGAACGCGCGATCGAAGACGACAGCGCTCTGGGCGAAGCGGTCGACCGCGGGTGTGTCGGCACCGCGTCCGTATGG
>SKSV01000368.1 GCA_007122815.1 Trueperaceae bacterium
CACAGCACGCTCGAACAGCGCCTCGAACACGACCGCGACACCGCACGGAGGGTGAGCACCGCGAGCCCCAGCCAGCGAACCGGACGCCAGCGGCGGCAGCCGTTGACCTGGCTCAGCGGCCCCTGGTTACCCACCCTAGCCTTGGTCATCATCGTCGTGTCGCTGGCGGTCTGGGGTTTCAACAGCCTGCTCGCGAACGGCGGGCGGCCGCAGCCGTCCGAGACCGACCCGACCACTGCCGCCGCAGCGGCCCCGGACGACGCAGAAGCGACCGCCGCCCCGCCCGCCGCAGATGAGGTCTTGTCGGACCAGCCCACGCAGGTCCGCGTCAGCATCGTCACAGACCCCCCGGGCGCGAGCGTGACGATCGACGGTTTCCCGGTTCCGGGTGTGACACCCCTGCAGGACGTGCCCGTGACGGCTCGCGCAGGACGCCTGGTGAGGGCTGAGCTGGACGGTTTCGAGCCAGGCGAGCTGGAAGCCGACCTGCGCCAGGACACCGAACTCGAGCTCCCTCTCACGCCCTTGGGCAGCGCCGAGGCGGGCCCGCTGCCAGGTGCCGACGGCGAGGGCTCGCTGGTGATCAGCGTGACCGACACGACGTGGCTCGAGGTCTACCGCTCGACCGCCAGGAACGAAGGCGAGCGGCTGGTCTACACGACCGCCCAACCGGGCACTAGCTACCAGTTCGAACCTCCTCTGTACGTCTACACTGGGAACGCCGCCGGAGTGCGTCTCACGCTCGACGGCCAGGACCTGGGCGCCATGGGCTCACCAGGAGCCGTACTCGGAAGGGCCTTCCCGGAGTGAACCGTACGTGATCCCACAACTGGCCTTCGCCTCGCTCACGAAACGGCCCCTTCGAACCGCTCTCACCGCACTCGGCATCGCCGTCGCGGTGGGCTCCACGGTCGTCTTCCTCTCGCTGGGCGAAGGCATGCGGCGCGCCTTCAACGAAGGCATGGCGGGCCTGGGCCCCGACATACAGGTCAGTTACGGGGCCTTCGACGCCACCTCCCTCTCCTCCGTCCCGCAGCTCCCTCAGCACTACGCCACCTCCCTACAGGAGGTTGCACCCGAGTACGGGATCAGCGCGGTGACACCCGTCCTCGTCTACATCAGGGGCTCTCTAGCCGCCGCCCGCGCGTTCGTGTTCTACGGCGTCCCGATCGACGTCGACCTGAACCGCATGTACACCGACTTCGCCATCGTCGAAGGGCGCGAACTGGGGCCCCGCGGTTCCGAGCCCAGCGCCGAGGGCGGGGTCCCCGTCGTAGGCGAGGCGGTCGTGGGTGAGCAGACCGCGGAACGTAGCTCCATCAACGTGGGAGACGTGCTCCGCTTCAACCCCAGCGCAGCCTTCGAGGTGGTCGGCACCGCCATCGCCGACGGCGGGCTCCTCGACAACGCCATAATCGTGCCGCTCGAGCCACTTCAGGCGGCTCTCGGGGCCGAGGACAGGGTCTCCTTCCTGACCCTCGAGCTTGAGGACCCGAGCGCCGCTTCGGCGACCGCCGAGCGGCTCTCCCAGACCTACCCGGAGCTCGGTTTCCAGACGCGCAGTGATCTATCCTCGGTGTTCGAGCGAGCGGTGCGCATATCGGACGTCATCCGTCTCGGTATCAGCGCCATAGCCTTGATAGTGGGCGGTATAGCCGTGGCGAACACCATGCTGATGAGCGTCTTCGAGCGCACCCGCGAGTTCGGCGTGGTACGTGCGGTCGGCGCCCGTCCCCGCTTCCTCATGGGACTCGTGCTGCTCGAGGCGCTGCTGCTCTCACTGGTGGGCGCCTTGGTCGGCATCGGCCTCGGTTACCTGGGGGTGATCGCAGTGAACGCAGCAGCTTACGACGTCATCGGGCTCGACGTCGCCGCTCTCACGCCGCGGCTGGTAGGCTTCGCGGTGGCGGTCGCCGGTGGCATGGGACTGCTCTCGGGGCTCTTGCCCGCCGCACGCGCCGCGCGCGTGCCGATCGCGGTAGCGGTGGCGCGCGAGTGAGCGGCCTCCACTCGGTCTCGCGGATGCCGACGTTCCTGCGGCGTGCCCTGGCGGCGCTGCTGCTCGTAGCGCTGCTCGGCGGCTTCGGCGAGGCGCGCTTCGAGTGGCGAGACGTCGTGCAGGAGGTCACCATCTTGCCGGACGGCGGGGTGGAGGTCCGCGACGAGCGAACGCTGTGGACCAACGAGGACTTCCGCGAGGCGTTCGTGTGCGTGCAGCTCACCTCTGGACAGCGCCTGACGCTGCTTCCCGACGAGACCGGTGCTCTCTCGCCGGGTCCCAACGCGGTCGGCCTGACGCAGCCTTGCAGCGGCGGCACCGAAGTCGTCGTGCGGCAGGACGCCCGCGTGCGTGAGCGCCGGGTGCGCTTCGCCTATCGGCTCGACGGAACCGTCGACGCCTACTCCGACGTGGTCCAGTGGTACTGGAACGTGCTCGAACGTGACCGGCCCGTCGTGCTCGGCTACGCGCTGAGTGTCACCGCACCCGGCCCGATGGCGGCGCCGTTCGACGCCTACGTGATGCGCTACTCGAACCCGGAGGAGCCGACCGTCTCGCTCTCGAGCGACAGGAGCACGCTGCGCGTGAGCTTCGAGCGCGTCCCGGTGGGCGACGGGGTCGAGATCCGCTACCTGATGGACCCTTCGCTCTTCACGCTGCGCGGCGAGCGCGCCGGGTTCGAGGAGTTGCTGCGCGATCAGACGCGCGTGTCGGGCCTGCAGGAGCGCCAGCGGTCGCGGCAGCTACTTCGTAGTCACCCCGCCTGGGCGATCCTTCCCGGAGCCGGGCTCGTCTACTTGCTGCTCGGGATAGTTGGCGCCTACCGTAGGGTGGGGCGCGAGCCGAAGGTCGACGTGATGCGCTACCCCTTCGAGCCGCCGCGCGACATCCCGCCGGCCCCCGTGACGACGTTGCTCCATCAGCAGAGCACCAGCAGCTCGATGGGGCCGGCCTGGTTCGCGACGATCATGGACCTGGCGCGACGGGGCTTCCTGCGCTTCGAGGGTGAACGGCGGAACCTCATGATCCACGTGGAGCCCCAGCCGCCCGAGGAGGAGCTCGAAGTGTTCGAGCGTAGCGTCCTGGGCTACCTCGAGAGCGCCGCCTCGAGCGGCCGTAGCGGCCAGCGCGATCCGAACTCCGTAAGCATCACTGAGCTCACGAGCTACGGTCGCAGCAACGCCCAGCGCTTCCTCTCGAAGTTCGGCCGCGAGGTCAAGGCCTGGGGAGAGGGCTACTACGGCGGGCCGTACCTGACCCCCGAGAGCCTGGCTGAACGGAACCGCTGGGCGTTGCGCACGCTGCTCGTCGGGGCCGGCATCGGCATCGTCATCTGGGCGACCGCTGGCGCCGCCATGGTCGCCGCGATCGGCGCGGCCGCGGCAGCCTTGGTCCTGCTCATCGTGGCGAGCGCGGCGCTACCTGCGTGGCGACCCGAGGTAGCCCAGGAGAGAGCCCAGTGGCTCGGCTTCCGCCGGACCTTGACGGACTACACCCGCATGCGTGACGCGCCGCCAGACTTCTTCATGCTCTGGGACCGCTACTACGCCTACGCAGCCGCTCTCGGGGTGGCGGAACGCTTCCTCCGCACCTTGCAGCGCGCGGCACCGGCCGCTGGCGTCGATCAGCGCGCCATGATGCAGCGCGGCGCCTACCTCGGCGCGGCCAACGCGCGCGACCTCGGCCAGATGTCGCGCTCGATCTCGCAGCTCTCCAGCGCACTGGCCCGATCCGGTGCATCGGCCTCGTCGGGCGGTTCCTCCTCCGGCGGTGGCGGAGGAGGCGGAGGCGGTTCTTCCGGAGGCCGGTGAAGGCGCCTGGGCCGCGGATGGCGACCGGGCCGCGAAACGCGGCCTTGCCGCGGAAGGCGGCCGGGCCGCCGAACGCGGCCTGACACCACGTCTTCCGTGAGCACCGTGCGGTACGCTTACGGTCGTGCTCCATGCCGCTGGACTACGCAAGACATACAAGACACCCGCGGGCGACGTCAACGCCCTGCTCTCCTTCGAGCACTCCTTCGCATCCGGGCAGGTCACGGCCGTGCTCGGCCCGTCCGGATCGGGTAAGTCGACGCTGCTGAACCTGCTGGCCGCGTTCGATACCCCCACCGAGGGTGAGGTCTGGTTCGACGACGTGGCGATCCACAGCCTGCCAGAGAAGGAACGAGCGGGCCTGCGCCTGCGAAGCTTCGGGTTCGTGTTCCAGAGCTTCAACCTGGTCAGCGTCTTCACGGCGCTACAGAACGTGGCGCTGCCTCTTGGTCTCGCGGGGGTGAACAGAGCTGAACGAGACGAGCGCGCCCGGCAGACGCTCGACCGCGTCGGCTTGCTGCACCGCGCCGATCACCTGCCGCACAAGCTCTCCGGCGGCGAACGCCAGCGCGTGGCGTTGGCGCGTGCGCTGGCGAACGACCCCTCGGTCGTGTTCGCTGACGAGCCGACCGGCTCGCTGGACACCGCCAACGGCGCCCTGGTCCTCTCCGCGCTGGAGGAGGTAGCTGCAGAAGGGCGCACCGTCGTGTTGGTGACGCACGACGCCGCCTTGGCCGGACGCGCCTACGTGCGCCTGAGGCTGCGCGACGGCGTGCTCGAGGAGGTCGAGCGCGAGCCCTCGACCGAGCTCGAGCAGGAGCCCGCGATCTCCGTCCCCGACCCGCGGAGGGCGAGAGTGGAGGCGGTTCCGCTGGCGAGCCGCTAGCGAGGCCTCGGCACGAGGCTCAAGCGACGTCCTCGCTGCGCGGGATGACACCGCTGCGCACCAACTGTTGGTACCACCTGAAGGAACGCTTGGGGACCCGCCGCTGAGTGGGGTAATCGACGTACACCAGCCCGAAGCGGCGCGCGTAGCCCTCGTGCCACTCGAAGTTGTCCAGCAGCGACCAGACGAAGTAGCCTCGTACGTCCACACCCGCTTCCCGAGCCGAGAGCACCTCGCGCACGTGACGCTCGAGGTAGTTCGTGCGGCGCAGGTCGTCGACCTCCAGATCAGGTCCGGGACGGTCGCGGTAGGCCGCCCCGTTCTCCGTGACCACGATCGGCACCTCTCCCAGCCGTGCCTGCGCCTCCTTCAGCTGGCGCGAGAGCGCCTCGGGAGCGACCTCCCAGCCCATGGCGGTAGTCTCCGCCTCCTCGGGAGGCTCGACCAGGCGCAAACCCACGAGGCTGCTCGGGTCGGCGGCGACGCGCAGCTGGGAGTAGAGGTTCAGCCCGAACCAGTCGAGCGGACGCTTCACGCTCTCCAGGTCACCCTCGCGCACGAAGCGCTCGAGCAGCGCTTCGGTCGCGGCTGGGTAGCGGCCGCTCACCAGGGGATCGAGATGGTTACCGTTCCAAACCGCGTCGAGCAGCGCCGCCGCGGCGGCGTCGTCCTCGCTGTCCCCCTGCGCGAGAACGGGCTGCAGGTTCAAGATGGTGCCCAGTGCCCAGCCGCGCCCCTCGCGACGCAGGCGATCGAGCGTCTTCCCCGTCGCGAGGTTCAGGTGGTGCGTAGCGGCAGCGTAGGCGTCCAGGTCGCTCAGGCCAGGCGCGTGCAGTCCGAGCAGGTGGCCCAGCAGGCCCACCACGTTGGGCTCGTTCAGCAGCGCCACGTGCTCCACCCGGTCTCCCAGCACCGCCATCACCGACGCCGCGTGGTCCGAGAAACGCTCGACGACGTCCCGGTCAGCCCAGCCGCCGCGCTCTTGCAGCGCCTGCGGCAGGTCCCAGTGGTACAGGCACAGCCAGGGAGCCACACCGATGTCAAGTAGGCCGTCTACGAGCCGGTCGTAGAACTCGCAACCCTCAGGGTTCACGCGGCCGTTCCCGGCTGGGCTCCAGCGTGGCCATGCCACCGAGAAGCGGTACGCCCCGATGCCGAGCTCGCGCAGCAGCTCCAGGTCCTCACGCCAGCGGTTGTAGTGGTCGCAGGCCACGTCGCCGTTGTCTCCGCGAGCGGTCTTCCCGGGCGTGTGGCTGAACACGTCCCAGATGCTCGGGCCGCGGCCGCCCTGGTCGAAGGCTCCCTCGATCTGGTAGGCCGCGGTCGAGACACCCCACGTGAACGAGTCGGAGAAGTGCCGTTCTGGAGGAGTCGATCGCGCCACGCTGGCGCTCATGGTACCAAGCGCGGGCGGGGTACGATGCCGCGCGTGAGTTCGACGCCTCACGCTCGCGTGCTCCTCGTGCTGACGGTCGCGATCGTGGCCATCAGCATGGCGGCTATCTTCGTGCGCTTCGCACAAGCGCCTGGCGTGGTGGTCGCCTTCTGGCGCATGGCTATCGCCTGCCTGGTGCTGCTGCCTCTGACGCTGCGGGCGTTGGGTCGCACACCTCTCACCAAGGTCAACCGCTCGACCAGCCTGTTGGCGGGGGTCCTGCTCGGGGTGCACTTCGCAGCCTGGATCTCGTCACTGAGCTACACGAGCGTGGCCGCGTCGGTCACGCTGGTGGCGACCATCCCGCTGTGGGTGGCGGTGCTGGCCTGGTTGCTGCTCGGCAAACCTCCGACGCTTTCGGTGCTGCTCGGCGTTCTCACCGCGGTAGCCGGTGGCGCGGTGATAGCGTTCGGTGACATGGGCATTGCCCCGGGCATTGCCCCGGGCATTGCCCCGGGCATTGC
>SKSV01000410.1 GCA_007122815.1 Trueperaceae bacterium
AACGACAGCAACGGGCGCGCTCCAGGGCAGGGGGCCGACGAGTTCGCCCCCGTCCTGGCAGCACTCATGGAGGTGGACTACGAGGGCGATGTCGGCGTCGAGCCATTCAGCTACGAGCCCGACGGGCCGACGACCGCAGCGCGTGCGCTTGGTTACCTGAAGGGGATCGAAGAGGCTCTCTGGAAGCGCTGAGAGCACAGCGCCCGAGCGCGCGACTCAGCCGAGAACGGGGACGTGATGATCCGAGACATCGACGAACTCGAGGAGCGCCTGGCCAGGCCTTCGCCGGCGCTAGTGGACTACATCCGCCAGCTGGAGGGCGACCTCCTGGTGTTGGGGGCCGGTGGCAAGATGGGACCCAGCCTCGTGGCCCTGGCATGTAACGCCAGCCGTACTTCGGGTGCGACCAAGACGGTGACGGCAGTGTCGCGCTTCGGTGACGAGCGCCTGCGGAGCCGCCTGGAAGCGGCCGGGGCAGCGACGATCTCCCTGGACCTGCTCGAGCCGGGCGCGCTGGAGCAGCTGCCGGACGCCGCGAACGTGATCTACATGGTGGCCACCAAGTTCGGTACGTCCGGCAACGAGTACCTCACGTGGGCGCAGAACGCGTACCTGCCGGGCCTGGTGGGCCAACGCTTCGCGGAATCGAGAGTGGTGGCTTTCTCGAGCGGGAACGTGTACCCGCTCGTGCCGGTCGCTGGCGGCGGCTGCAAGGAGAGCGACCCGGTCGGTCCCGTTGGGGAGTACGGTCAATCTGTCCTCGGCCGAGAGCGCCTCTTCGAGTACGCCGCCCATCGTTACGGTACGCGCTCGCTCTTCCTGCGGCTCAACTACGCCGTCGAACTGCGCTACGGGACGCTTGTCGACATCGCCCAGGCCATCCGCGAGGGGACCCCGATCGACTTGGCTATGGGGCACATGAACGTGATCTGGCAAGGTGACGCCAACGAGGTCGCGTTGCGCAGCCTCGCACTTACCGACGCACCGCCTGAGGTGCTGAACGTCACTGGCCCTGAGACCGTCTCGGTGCGCAGGGTAGCGTCGCTCCTGGCTGAGCGCTTGGGTCGCGAGGCGGTCCTGGTGGGCGAGGAAGAGCCTACCGCGCTGCTCTCCAACGCGGGTAAGGCACACGCCCTCTTCGGCTACCCAAGCGTCACACTGGAGCAGATGATCGACTGGGTGGCACACTGGGTGGCCGCGGGCGCACAGACCCACGGCATCCCGACCAAGTTCAGCGTGCGCAGCGGGGAGTTCTGATGAGCACCACTTTGCCCTCAGACGTCGAGACGATCCTCTCGGGTGGCACCGTCATCCCCGCCCATCCGCTGGCGCTCACCGCCGAGCGCAAACTGGACGAGCGGCGTCAGCGCGCGCTCACACGCTATTACGTCGACGCGGGAGCTGGTGGCCTGGCGGTCGGCGTGCACACCACCCAGTTCGAGATACGCGAGGTCGGGCTGCTGGAACCGGTGCTGCGCTTAGCCGCCGAGGAGGCGCGCGCGGCAGAGCGATCGCTGGCGCTCGTCGCGGGTGTGGTGGGCCCCACGGAGCAGGCGCTCAGAGAGGCGGAGCAAGCGCGCGGGCTCGGCTACCATGCGGCCCTGCTCAGTCCCGGCGGGTTAGCTGAGCACAGCGAGGAGCAGTTGCTCGAGCGGGCGGCCAGGGTTGCGGAGGTGATGCCGATCTTCGGCTTCTACCTGCAGCCGGCGGTCGGCGGTCGCGTGCTCTCACACGCGTTCTGGCAGGACTTCGCGGAGATCCCCGGGGTGGTGGCGATCAAGATCGCGCCATTCAACCGCTATCAGACGCTCGACGTCGTGAGGGCGGTGTGCGCCTCGAGCGCTCGAGACCGTATCGCCCTGTACACGGGCAACGACGACAACATCCTGGCTGACCTCCTCACGCCTTACGACCTGATCGTCGACGGCCAGCACGTGCGCAAGTGGGTGGTCGGTGGCCTGCTCGGTCAGTGGGCCGTGTGGACGAAGGTGATGGTCGAGCTCCTGGAGCGCGTGGCACGGCTCAGGCAACAGCCCGACGGACGCGAGCTACAGGAGCTACTCGCCTTGGGAGTGCGCTTGACCGACGCCAACGCGGCGGTCTTCGACGCGGCCAACGGCTACGCAGGGGTCATCGCCGGCGTTCACGAGGTGTTGCGGGGCCAGGGTCTCCTGGAGGGCATCTGGTGCCTCGACCCCGAGGAGACGCTCTCCGAGGGTCAGCGTGAGGAGATCGAGAGGGTGCGGCGCGAGTACCCCGAACTGACCGACGACGACTTCGTGGCGGAGCGCTTGAGCGGATGGTTGAGCGACGCTTCGGTCCCGACCAGAGCGACCAGCGTGAGGCCGGAGGAGGCTTGAGGGATGCGGGCGACGTTCATCAGCGACGAGGTCAGCCGTGACCTGGACGAGGCGATAGACTTCGCGCTGGCCGAAGGTCTCGAGGCGATCGAACTGCGCATGCTCGGAGAGCAGAACGTGGTGGAGCTTCCCTGGCCCGCCATCGAGCAGGTCCAGCAGAAGCTGGCGCGAGCGGGGCTCAGTGTGGCGGCCATCTCAACGCCCTTGTTCAAGTGCCCGCTCGGCGGTGACGCGCACGAAGACGACCCGGATCCGTTCAAGGCCGCCTCGCGAGACTTCGAGGAGCACCTGGCCTCTGTACCCAGGGTCGCCGAGGTGGCCGAGTACTTGGGCACGGACAAGCTGCGCTGCTTCGCCTTCCTGGGCCGCGGCTCGTACGAGGAGGTGCGACCTACCATCCTGGAGCGCTTGCGTCGGGCGGGCGAGGCCTTGGCCGAACACGCTCCAGCGCTGCGCTTCTGCCTAGAGAACGAGCACACCACGTACGTGCGCACGGCTGCCGAGGTGGGCTCCGTGGTGCGCGAGCTAGGAGCGCCCTTCGAGGTGCTCTGGGACCCGGGTAACGCCTACTACTCGGGTGAGCGCGGCCCGCTGCTCGGTTTCGGCTCGATCGCCGGGCTCGTCTCGCACGTTCACGTCAAGGACCCCCGCAGTGAGGCAGGCGGGATGCACTTCGTACCCCTCGGTGAGGGTGAGATCGACTACCCGGCGCAAGTCGCGGCTTGGGCCGAGAGCGGTTACGCGGGGTACGTGAGCCTGGAACCCCACCTGATCGTCGGGCGCAGCTCGCTCGACGGCGCGCGCGCCTGCTTGCGCTACCTACGGCCCCTGCTCGACGGAGCGTAGCCCCTCGGGCTGGTGAAAGGAGCAGCATGTTGCGATTCGGACTCATCGGCCCTGGCAACATCGCCCTGACTCACGCCGCGGCCATGCGCGCCAGCTCGAGTGCGCGTCTCGTCGCGGTGGCCGGAGGCGACCCCGCGGCAGAGCTCGCTGCGCAAGAGGACGCCGTTCACTTCGAGGACGCCTCGGAGATGATGGCTGACCCGAACGTGGACGCGGTGGTCCTGTGTACCCCCAGCGGCGTGCGACGGGACTACGCGCTCGAGGCCGCCGAGCGAGGTAAGCACCTCCTGGTGGAGAAACCCATCGACGTGAGCCTGGTCTCGGCGCGCGAGATTATCGAGGCTTGCGAGCGGCACGGGGTGACACTGGGCGTGGTGTTCCAGTCTCGCTTCAAGCCGCACCCCACGGCCGTACGCGAGGTCGTCGCCGGAGGTGGACTCGGTGAGGTGGTGCTCGGCAGCATGGCGGTCAAGTGGCACCGCCCGCCCGAGTACTACGCCAGCGCCGAATGGCGCGGCACCTGGGCCTTCGACGGGGGTGGCGCCCTCATCAACCAAGCGATCCACAACGTCGACATGCTGCTCTGGTTTCTGGGAGACGTGCTGCGCGTACGTGCCCAGACCGCCAACCGACTACACCGCGAAATCGAGGTCGAGGACACCGTGGTGGCCCAGCTCGAGTTCGCTAACGGCGCCCTGGGGGTGATCGAGGCGTCCACGGCCGCGTTCCCGGGCAGCGCGCGACGCATCGAACTCCACGGCACCGCTGGCACGGTGACGCTCCTCGATGACGAGGTCGACGAGTGGGAGTTCCGGGACGGCACTCCCAGGCCTCGTGAAGAGGTGTCCGCCGCGACGGTAGCCGCGCGGGCGACGCACGTGATGAGCGACCACCGTTGGCACCAGCTCCAGATCGAGGACTTCGTCGACGCCGTTGCCCGCGGCCGAGCGCCGTTCGTCGACGGACGTGAGGGACTTAGGTCGCTAGAGCTGGTGCTCGCGGTCTACGAGTCGGCGCGCACTGGGGAGGTGGTGGAGGTAACGGCTGGTCGGGCTTGAGCCGGGGTGAGGCGCCTCCCTGCGCCTATTCACCGAGTTGTGATCGGACCTGCTCCCGTCAGGCCCCGCGGAGCGGCGCTAAGCCTGCCGTCCCGTGCCGCCGCGCGTTGAGTTCCGCTTCGTGCCGATCTTGTACACGCTCCACCAAACGCTCAGGCACCAGATGGCCAACGCCGCGAAGGACGCGGTCACGGCGAAGCGCAGGACGAAGTCGATGAGGGACGTACTGATGGCGGCGCTGTAGAGTGCGATCGCCAAAGCTCCCAGAACGGCCTGGATGCGCGCTTGGGTGAGGGCGTCGAAGAGACTCGTGATCGTGTTGCGGGGAGTGGTTCCTGTGCGGGTCATCTCTGTACCTCCTCGAGTTCTGCTTCCGCCTGATGGCGGTGTTGGGAATGCGCGGGTAGGCGAGTCGGGCTAACTGACAGGCAGGATGCAGGGGTGCCCCTGTCTCACCCCTGTCCATGCCGCCGTTCGCGTTCTTGGCTACACTCGACTGCATGCGCTTGCGAACCCTGGGCGAGCTGCGACTCGAGGGTCAGGTGAAGCGCCGCCCGAAGCCGCTGTTGCTCCTCGCGTACCTCGCGCTGGAGGGTAAGCAAGCTCGTGGTCACCTGGCGGAGTTGTTCTGGCCGGGCTCGAGCGATGCCCGCAACCGCCTCTCGGTGACGCTGAAGCGCTTGCGCGCGGAGACGCCGGGAGCCTTCGAAGCCGACGGAGACCACGTGTGGACCGAGCTCCGCACCGACGCGCAGGAGCTGATGGAGGCGCTCTCCCGAGCCGACACCGAGAAGGTTCGCGAGCTTTACGCCGGCCCCTTCATGGACGCTTTGGACGTGCCGATGGGATTGGAGGTCGAGGAGTGGGTGTTCGGGACGCGTGAGCATCTCGCCGACCGCGTTCGCCAGAGCCACCTGGAGCGCGCTGCGTCGTTCGCCGCCCGCGGCGACTTCGACCGGGCCGCCGCAGCCGCAGAGCATGCCGTACAGGTACGCGGCGCCACCATACCCGCGGCGGACCAGCTCGCGCTCCTCGCTGACCTGTTGCAGGCCGGGGCCGAGGATCGCAGCGCAGGTGTCAGGCGGCTGGCCGCGCAGGAGGGGATCGAGATCGCCTGTGCAGCGAGCGCAGAGGCGGCACGCACGCGACTCAGGGCGCCGGACGGTGCCACCGTGGGCGACAACAACCTCCCGGTGGCCCGGTCTTCGTTCGTGGGGCGTGAACGTGAGCTCGAAGGCATCGCTGAGTTGCTCGACCGTGCGGGAGCCCGTCTCGTAACCATCCACGGGCACGGCGGCTCGGGTAAGTCGCGGCTGGCCGTCGAGGTCGGTCGCGAGCGTCTGCGTACCGTCGGCGTCGATGGCGTGTACCTGGTCCGCTTGACGGGCGTCACATCTGGAGAAGCCATCCTTGCGGCGATCGCCTGGACCGTCGGTGCGCCTCCGCAGGCCTCCGGCCCGTTGGTCGAGCGGGTGGTAGCAGCGATGGCCGGGCGTCACGTCGTGCTGATCCTCGACGACTTCGAGCACCTGGTCGAAGAAGCCAGCGTCCTGGACGAGCTCATGGGGGCAAGCCCCGAGCTTCGCATGATCGTGACGTCGCGACGGCGCCTGGAGCTGGAGCAGGAGTTCGTGTGGCAGCTCGGGGGTCTCACTGTCTCGGGCGCGCCCGCCGACGAGTCGGCCTCGGACGCCGTGCGCCTCTTCACCGAGCGGGCGAGGCGCACCCGCGCCGATCTCGTGTTGGGCGCTCAGGAGCTCCCGGACGTGCTCGAGGTCTGTCGCCAGGTGGAGGGCTCTCCGCTCGCGATCGAGCTCGCTGCAGTGTGGGTGCGCTCCATGAGCGTCTCCGACATCCGCACCGCGATCACCCGCTCGCTCGACGCGCTTGGGAGCCCTGTCCGGAACGTCGCCAGCGGGCACCGCACCATGCGCGCCGTGTTCGACCGCTCTTGGGGCCTGCTGGGTAGTGATCAGCGTGAGGCACTCGAACGTCTCGCGGTCTTCCGCGGCGGGTTCAGCCACGAGGCCGCGGCGGCCGTTGCGGAGGTCACACGGGATGCGCTCGAGTCGCTGGTGCGCGCGGCCATGCTCGAACCGCCGGGCGAGGACCGGTACCGGCAGCACGCCCTGCTCCAGGCCTACTGCAGGGAACGGCTCGAGACCTCCGCCGGGTGGCTCGCGGAATCGCAAGCGCGTCACCTGAGCGTGATGCGGCGGCTGGCACAGCGGGCGAGCGAGCGGCTCGAAACGGAGGAACAGGCGCGCTGCCTTGCGGAGCTAGACCTG
>SKSV01000207.1 GCA_007122815.1 Trueperaceae bacterium
GCGCCTCGGAGTCGCTGCTGAACCTCGAGAGCATGACCACGTTCACGGGCAGGTCGCGGTAGCGCTCGGCGAAGGTGGCGTAGTGCTGGCTCGCCAGGACGGTGGTCGGCACGAGCATCGCCACCTGGCGTCCGTGACCTACCACTCGGTGAGCAGCGCGGAGGGCGACCTCGGTCTTCCCGAAGCCGACGTCGCCGGAGATCAGCCGGTCCATGGGGACGTCCCTCTCCAAGTCAGCCAGGGTGTCCAGCAGCGCCTGGCGCTGGTCGCGGGTGAGCTCGAACCCGGCCGTCTCGGCGACCAGGGGGTCCCACTCGGGCAACGGGGGGTAAGCGACGCCAGTAGCTACCTGCCTGGCTGCGTAGGTCTTGATCAGCTCCGCGGCGAGCTTCTCCGCGCTGGCGCGCGCCCGCTCACGCGCTCGCGCCCACTCGTTGGTGCCGAGGGTCGACAGTCGCGGTGGGTCGTCGCTGGTGCCGGGATGCCGGCGCAGGAGCGGCAGCTGCTCCATGGGCAGGTAGAGCTTCCCCTCGCCGGCGTAGGCGATGCGCAGGTAGTCACGGGTGACACCCACCACCTGACGGGCTTCCAGGCCGAGGAAGCGCCCCACACCGTGATCCGGGTGGATCAGGTAGTCCCCTGACTGCAGGGCCATGGGGTCTTGAACACGCTTGCCGCGGAGCTTGGCGCGCCCGCGGTCACCCTGGTAGCCGTAGAGCAGGTCTTCGGTGAGCACCACCTCGCGGCGCTCGGGGTCTCGGTAGCCACCCTCGAGGCGCGGCGCCAGCAGCAGCGACACCTCCCCCGGGTGGTCCCCGACGCGGTTGCGCCAGGTGCTGGGCAGGTGGTCGAGGACGCGCTCGCGCAGGTAGCGTCCGGTGCGCTCGAAACCGAGCAGCAGGTGGACGCTGTAACCGTCGCGCAGCCAGGTCTCGACGTCCGCGGCCATCTCGCTCAGCTTCGCGCGGTAGTACGGCAGCGGTTGCTCTGCGGCCACCGTGGCCTGGAGCGCCAGCGGGTCGCGCCCGAACGACACTACCTCTCGTCCTGCGAGCGCGCTCCAGAGCGGCGCGGCGGCGCCGAGTTCGGCTTCCATGAGCTCGGGGGCGTCGAGGAACACCGTCCCTGGGCAGCTCCCCAGCACCGTCGCGCTCCAGAGCGAGCCGGCTTCGCCCTCCTCAGCCCCCTGCAGCGCGTCCATGTCGCGTGGTGCCAGCACCACCTCGGCTGCCGGTCGACCGTGGCGCAGGAGGGTGTCGATCTCGTCGCCGAAGAACTCCACGCGGACGACGTCGTCCTCGGCGAGGTGAACCTCGACCGTGTCGCCTCGAACGGTGCAGCCGGGGACCTCGTCGCGCGGGTACCCGTAGCCGACGAGGCGCTCGAGGAGAGCGTCACGCCCGATGCGGGTCCCGAGGTGTAGCGCGAGCGCGTAGCGCTCGGGACGCTCAGGGAAGCTCGCCAGGGCGTGCCGAGCGGTGAGGATCACCTTGTCGGCGCGTTCGTGCCAGTCGCTCAGGTCGGGATCTAGGCTGTAGCTCGTGCCGAAAGCGCCGCTGTGCAGCAGGTGCTGGGAGCGCTCGGGCGTGGTGACGAGCACCGCCGGGCCCTGATGGCGTGCGAAGCGGGCCAGGCGCGCGACGCTGGGCAGCCCCAGCAGACGTGTCCCCATCATCGCGGGAGCGTCGCTCACGATCCGTCGCCGCGCTTGTAGCGCACCGCCAAGCCGTAAGCTACGTCCCGCGGCACGCCCGCCGCCACCAGACGCTCGCGCAGCTCGCGCCCCTTCACGCCGCCGGCCGCGAGCGCCTCGGCGAGCTCGAGCGCCCGCGTCGGACTCGGTGCTTCGCTCACGGCCTCCTGCGCTCCGCCTTCGGCAGGCCCGATCACCACCACCACCTCACCCCGCGCCGCGGTCTGCTCGAAGCGCTCGATCAGCTCGCCGACGGTGCCGCGCACGACCTCCTCGTGGAGCTTGCTGAGCTCACGCGCGACGGATGCGCGACGAGTTCCACCGCACGCCTCGCCGAGTTCGCGCAGGCTCTTCAGCAACCGCCGTGGCGCCTCGTAGATGACGCTCGGGTGAGTGCGCGCGGCGATCTCGGCCAGCCGCTCGCGGCGATCTCGGCCTCGCCTGGGCAAGAACCCCTCGAAGGTGAAGCGCGCCGTCGGGAGCCCGGACAGGACCAGGGCCGGCACGAAGGCAGTGGGGCCTGGTAGCGCCTCCACCTCGACGCCAAGGTCTAGCGCAAGGCGCACGAGCTCCGCCCCGGGGTCGCTGATGCCGGGAGTGCCTGCGTCGGTGACGAACGCCAGGTGCGCGTGGCGCCTCATCAAGCTGGGCGCGCGTTGGCCGATCGTGTGGGCGTCGAGGCGAGCGAGCGGCGTGTTCACGCCGTGATGTTCGAGCAGCACGCGGGAGCGACGGGTATCCTCCGCCGCCACGAGGTCGGCGGCGCGCAGCGTGTCGATGGCGCGCAGCGTGATGTCCTGCAGGTTCCCGATCGGCGTCGGGACCAGGCTGAGTCGGTGGCCACCGAGGTCGAGGGCTTCGCTCACTCGGCTTCGAGCGCCGCGGTGTACACGGGCCCCCATCGGCGCGCCCGGCTACGCCCGCGCAGGTTGCGCCGCAACGCCGCCCGGAACGTCGCACGGATCAGCTCGGCCTCGCCGACGGTGACGGTGACGACCGTGCCTTCGGGCAACCTGACGCCCTCGGCCAGGTCCACGCGCCCCTCACGAACGATTCCCTTGAAGGCACGCATGAGGTCCTCCTGGGCGGGCGTAGCCGCCCGCTCCGGCACGCAGGGTAACAGGTCGGGCGGCTCTAGCGGGAGTGGTGCACCAGCGGGTATGATATCCCCTAGGGATAAGAGGACGGGGCTCCACCCCGGACACCACGCAGGCCACGAGACGACACGACGGGAGCACGATGCAGACCACCACCGAGAACCCGCCCGGGCTCGACGCTCCAGCGCTGGAGCGCGACGAGGAGCAGCGGCGACGCGTCATGAACCGGCTGAAGCGCGTGGAAGGGCAGGTCCGAGGGCTTCAGCACATGATCGAAGAGGGGCGCTCGTGCCGCGAGGTGCTGACGCTCCTCGCCGGGATCCGCAGCGCGCTCAACGCCAGCGGCGACCTGATACTCGGACACTACGTGGAGGCCTGCCTCACTGAGGGCGAGCACCACGAGGAGACCCTCCACGAGCTAGTGCAGGCGGTCAAGCTCGCGCGCGGCTGAACCTCTCGTGCGGCTGCAGCCCCTCGCGGGGCCGAGCCTCTGCGCCGGCTGAGCCTGGCGCGGCTGCAGCCGCGATCAGCGCTCGGCGGTCGTGGTGAGCCGCTGCAGTTGCGTGTTCGGGTAGTAGAACGCCAGGATCTGACCGTAGCTGTGCCCGCTCAGGGCCAAGGCCCTCGCTCCGTACTGACTCATGCCGACACCGTGGCCCCAGCCCTCGCCGCGGAAGACCAGGTCGCCCACCATGCGGAAGCGCGTCGACTTCAGCCCCCAAGCGCGCGCCTGAGCTCTCGCATCGGCGCCTTCCAGGATCACGCCGCCAGCGCTGCCGGTGACCTCAAGCCTCTGCACCCGGCCCGACTCGCTGTTCGCCAACACTCGGACGCGGCTGACGCTGCCGACGTGATGTCCGGCCGAACCGAGGTGCGCCGCCACCACAGCCGGCTCGATGCGAACCTCCCAGTGCCTGTGCGGTCCATCGCTCGGCACGTCCTGGAAGGCCGAGAGGTAGGGGATGCTCGCACCCCAGACCTCGGCCGACGAGGCGATCACTCCGCCGCTGTCCGCGTGGTAGTAGGTCCGTGCGAACGCGCCACCGTACGTCAGTACCAGCCCCGCCGTGTCGGCGACCGCCTGATCGCTGCGCGCGTGCTCCACGCGCACGCCGCGGTAGACCTGACAATCGCTCGTCGAGCAGACGTCGTAGGGCGCCGCTGGCGAGAGGTTCGCGAGGGCGTACGTGCGCGCTGCCACCGCCTGCGCGCGCAGCGCATCGAGAGGCCAGCTCGCCTGCATCTCCGCCGGCACCACCCCGCGCAGGTAGGCCTCTAGGTCGACAACGTTGATGACCAACACCTGATCGCCGCGCGCCAAGACCCGCATCACGCCCCGGTACTCGCGGCCCTGGTAGCGCGCCAACCCCGTCTGCGGCATCAGGTCGAGCACGCGGCCGACCTCGTTCCCATCGACGCGGAGCTTCCCGTTCACGGCTTCGACTGGCCAGCGGAGCGCGAAGGGCGTCTGGAAGGCGCGGCCATCGATGCTGCCGCGGTGCGGACCGTCGAAGGCGAACTCCACCACCGCGCTGCGCGAGTCGAGCAGCACCCGCACCAGCGGTTGCGCAGCGGCTGACGAGCACAAGAGGCTCGCGACCACTACGAGGAACCCACGCAGGGCCGTTGCGAGCACGTGCCTCCTAGAGCTGGGACGAAATCGGGTAGTTGATGCGGAAGGTGCCGCTGGCGTCGTTGTAGGTCATGGCGATCGTGTAGATCCCGCGTCCTTCGGCGAAGACCTGGTTCAACGCGATGCGCTGCCCACGCGAGAAGGTCTGATCGAAGACGGTGCGCTGCGGCTGGGCGGCGGCTCCGGTCTGGAAGCTCGCCGGGCTCTCGAACAGCACCTGGACGCGCACGGTGCCGCGCCGCACCTCGCCCGAAACCTCGATCGGCATGTCGCTGCGCGTGACGGTGCGGACCGGCGTGCGGGCGTGATGGTCGTTCTTGTAAACGAAGATGGGCGTCTGGTTGGGGATGCCTAGGTACCACCCACGCCACTCACCGATGGCGAAGAAGATACCCACCAGGATCAAGACGAAGATGATCAGGTCGCGCATCCGTCGCAGTATATGGCCCGCCGGCCGTGGCGCGTGAGGAACGCTTCACGCCCAGGGGCCGGCGGGAGGGCGGTTCAGGCGCGGCTGGCAGCCTGCTGGTGCAAGGTACGCAGCACCGCGTGGAGGATGCCGCCGTTGCGGTAGTAGTCGACCTCCACGGGCGTATCGAGCCGGCAGGTCACCTCGAAGCTGACCTCGCTACCTTCACCGCGGCGGGCCACCACGCTGAGCACGTCGCGGGGCTTGACCGAGTCGTCCACCAGCACGTCGAAGCTCTCGCTCCCGTCCAGAGCGAGCGTCTCGGGACCCTCACCCGGGCGGAACTGTAGAGGCAACACGCCCATGCCGACGAGGTTGGAGCGGTGGATGCGCTCGAAACTCTTCACGATCACCGCCTTCACCCCCAGGAGGTAGGTCCCCTTGGCGGCCCAGTCGCGGCTCGAGCCCATGCCGTAGTCCTCACCAGCCAGCACGATGAGCGGGACGTTCGCAGCCTGGTAGGCGCTGCTGGCGTCGAAGATCGTCTCCACCTGGCCGTTCAGGTAGTTCGTAGTCCAGCCGCCCTCGGTGCCGGGAGCGAGCTGGTTACGCAGCCTCACGTTGGCGAACGTGCCGCGGGTCATGACCCTGTCGTCGCCGCGTCGGGCACCGTAGCTGTTGAAGTCCTTGGGCTCTACGCCGCGGGAGATCAGGTACTTACCTGCGGGCGTGTCCTTCCCAATCGCGCCGGCGGGGCTGATGTGGTCGGTAGTCACCGAGTCCCCGACCTTGACCAGCACCCTCGCCCCCTCGATCGCCGCGATGGGTTCGGGCTCGGGCCGCATGTCGACGAAGAAGGGCGGCTCGTGGATGTAGGTCGACTCCTCGTCGAAGGCGTACAGCTCGCCTCCCTTGACGGGTATGGCGTTCCAGGCCTCGTTGGAGCTCTCGATGCCTTCGTAGAGCCGTTGGAAAGTCTCGGGGCGCATGGCGTTCTCGAGCGCCGCGGTGACGTCGGCGTAGCTGGGCCAGATGTCGCGCAGGAAGACCTCGCGCCCCTCCCCGTCGACACCGAGCGGGTCGTTCACCAGGTCGATGTCTACCGTTCCGGCGAGCGCGTAAGCCACCACCAGCGGCGGGCTGGCGAGGTAGTTCGCCTTGACGTTCTGGTTGATGCGTCCCTCGAAGTTGCGGTTGCCCGACAGCACCGAGGCCGCCACGATGTCAGCGCCCTGGATGGCCTCGAGCACACTTTCCGGCAGCGGTCCGGAGTTGCCGATGCAGGTGGTGCAGCCGTAGCCGACAGTGTAGAAGCCGACCTGCTCGAGCGGCTCCGTCAGGCCGGCGTCGTCCAGGTACTCGCTCACCACCCGCGAGCCCGGCGCCAACGAGGTCTTGACCCAAGGCTTCGCCCGCAGGCCGCGCGCGGCGGCCTTCTTCGCGACCATGCCAGCAGCCAGCATCACACTCGGGTTGCTGGTGTTCGTGCAGGAGGTGATCGCGGCGATCACCACGTCGCCGTGCCGCAACTGGTGCTCTTGATCCTTGATGCGCAGCGGTGCGCTGCGCGCCCGGGCCTCTTCGTCGAGACCGAACCCGCGCGACTCGGGCGGCGCCGCCAGCGCCTCGTGCCAGAC
>SKSV01000144.1 GCA_007122815.1 Trueperaceae bacterium
ACAGGGTCGACGTCATCGCCGGTAACGTCGCCACCGCGGCCGCCGCGCGAGACCTGGTCGAGCTCGGCGCTGACGCGGTGAAGGTCGGCATTGGTCCGGGCTCCATCTGCACCACCCGGGTGGTGACCGGGGTGGGGATGCCGCAGTTGAGCGCCATCATGGACGTCGCAGACGTGACCAGGGGCGCCGCGGTTCCGCTGATCGCGGACGGCGGCATCAAGTACTCCGGCGATGTAGCCAAAGCGCTGGCGGCGGGAGCAGACTCGGTGATGCTCGGCTCGATGCTGGCAGGCACGAGCGAGGCGCCAGGCGAGGACATCCTGAGGGACGGGCGCCGCTACAAGGCCTATCGCGGCATGGGCAGCTTGGGCGCGATGTCCGGAGGCGCAGCCGACAGGTACTTCCAGGAAGACAACGCCAAGCTGGTGCCCGAGGGCATCGAGGGCATGGTCGCCTACAAGGGGCCGGTCGACGACGTGCTCTACCAGGTCATCGGCGGACTGCGTTCCGCCATGGGCTACTGCGGCGCGCCCACGCTCAGGGCCCTGCAAGAGGATGCCCGTTTCGTGACGATCACCCAGGCCAGCTTGATCGAGGGCCACCCGCACGACGTCACCGTCACCAAGGACGCCCCGAACTACTCGCTGCGGCGCTGAGAACGCCCCGGCACGGGCGTCGCAGTGCGCGGCGACCTGACCGGCTCACAGCACCGCGCGTCAGAACTCCAGCGCCTGGTCCCCCGCGGGATCCAGGCCCGCCCGAGCAGCGTGCCTCAGAACTCCAGCGCGTGGTCCCCCGCGGGATCGACCCGCAGAAACGCGTCCCGCACGGGCTCCACCCCGAGCGTCAAGAAGTGGCTGAAGGGCGAGAGGACACGCTCCTGCAGGCCTCCGTTCGGCCTCAGGTGCGCCCTGAGGCGGGCGAACTGCGCGCCCACCTCGGCGTCCTGGCGAACCAGCGCTCGACCGGTCTTCTCGCGCAACGTCACCACCGTCCTCTCGAGGTGGTAGCGGCCGCGCCTCACTGCTCGCTCGAGCGTCGGGTCTAGGGCGCTCGTCGCTTCCAAGAGCTCCGTGAACTCGCGCTCAACGCTCGCGAAGGCCGCGGCGGCGCGGTCGGCGTAACCATGGCGGCGCAGTTGCAGCTCACACTCCTCGTGCCGGGGATCGGCCTGAACGGCGCGCCAGTCGAGTCCATGGCGCCGCAGGATGCGGCGTACGGGCGGCTGCAACACCGTGACCGAAGCGCGCGGCCAGATGAGCGGCATGTGCACGCCGTGGGCCTGGTAGACGGGCCGCAGCTGCGCCAGGTAGCGAAGCTCTCCAGGCCCCACCACGAACGCGGCGCTCGGGAGAAGCAAGTCCTGGATCACCGGCCGCAAGCCCGCCGCCGGGGTAACGCTGGTAGGGTCCTCGTCGAGGTACGCGCGCAAGGTGGAAAGCTCCACGCGCTCGCCGCCGAGGTAGAGCGCTCCCGCACGATGACGGAGGAGCGTTCGAGAGCCACCTCCTGGACGCTCCACGAACAGGTTACTGGCGTCCTCACCTCGGCCCAGCAGCGGCTGCCAGCTACGCTCGGCCAAGCTCGCTCCGGCCTCCCTGATGGCCGCGGCACTGGCGCCGGGATCGGCGAGCTCGCGTTCGAGGGCATCTCGCCCCAGAAGCGCCAGGCTCGGCTCGAGCGGGTCCACCACGAGCAGACCGGCCTCCCCGAAGAGCTCGAGGAGCAAGCGCGCGAAGCCCTCGCTCCAACCCTGCGCCCCTTCGCACGCCCG
This sequence comes from Trueperaceae bacterium, assembly GCA_007122815.1. GTDB lineage: Bacteria > Deinococcota > Deinococci > Deinococcales > Trueperaceae > CSSed10-48. The sequence continues at coordinate 1,775 of SKSV01000144.1, forward strand.
CGCCAGCAGGGCGTCCACCTCGGCCGCGTGTGGGCCGTCACCATCGAGCCTCCGCAAGGCCATGCGGGTGCGCTGCACTTCACTCGGGTCGAGGCGCGCTCGACCTACCGCGGGACCGCGCTTCACCTCGACCTCGAGCCGCGTGAGGCGTTCCTCCCGGTCGAGCAGCCAGGCGTGGTTCATCTCGTCCACGTCGTGGTCCTGCGTGGCCATCCAGAAGACCGGTACCACCGGCCTCTCCTCGCTGTCGAGCCGGCGCGCCAGCAGGAGCGCCGTGACGGCCTTCGAGAGCGCGAAAGTTGGTCCGAGCAACCAGCCGATCTGCTGTCCGGTCACCACCACGCGCGAGTTCGGGTGCGCGAGCTTGCGAAGGCTCTCGGTCGCGGCCGCGCCCGCCCCCCAGGCCTCGTGTTGGCGCTCTAGGGCGCTCACAAGTGGAGCCCTGTCGAGGTCGTCCCGCGGCACGCTGAGCGCGGTCTCCAGATCACCCGGTGGAACGGCGAAGACGTCCGCGAAGGCTCCCGCCAGGTAGGCGTCGAGGAACGAGGTCGCCGGCGCGCGCGCGGGGCGTTGGGTCACGCGGCAGCCTACCGTGCATCAGCCCATGGTGGACGCACTCCGAGCTACGCCCGTGGGCTTCCGGAGCAGAGCGTGGGTGCGTGGTAGCATCGTCTGCAACGGCGCCTCGGCGCCGTGACCTCATGGAGATACACGTCGACCTCGTACCCCAGGCAGCGGCGGCCGGCACCCAGCCTGCGGCCCAGCCCTCGCGCGCACGGGTTCGCGGGCCGCGTGACGGCGCGCGCGGTGGCAGCATCACGGTGGTCATCGACGTGCTTCGCGCGGGAACCGTGGCGGTGCTGCTCTTCGAGCGTGGTGCCTCGGCGGTGACGCTCATCTCCGGTGTGCGCGCGGCGCGCAAGCTGGCCGAGACGCGCAGCGCGGTGCTGGTGGGCGAACGGGGAGGGGTGCCGCCGGAGGGCTTCAACCACGGTAGTTCACCCACGGCGCTGAACCGCGTGGACTTCACGGACCGCGAGGTCGTGATGCTGGCGCGTGACTCCGCCGCGGCGCTCGCCCTGGCAGGCCCCGACGCCCACCTGGCGAGCCTGAACAACGCCGTCGCCACCGCCGCGAGGCTGCTGGAGAGGTTGCCTGACGAAGTTCGCTTGACCTGCGCCGGCGACCGCGGCGAGCCGGACTTGGCCGACACCGTGGCGGCGGGCCTCCTGGTGGCGCTGCTGGACCGCGGCGCCCGCCGGGGCTCCGGCCTCAAGGTGAGCCTGCACGGCGCGGCCCGCTACTGCTTGAGCGTCCTGCGCACCACGAAGGACCCGCTGGACGGCATCTGGGCCTCCGGCACCGGAGCGGAGCTGCGTGGGATCGGTCTCGAGGAGGACCTGGCCTGGGCCTCCGAGGTCGCCTCGAGCGACGTGGTCCCCCGCTTGACGGCGCTGGAGACCGTCCTCGGCCACCCCGCGGCGACGCTCACCTCCGGCTGAGCGGCGTGAGCGTGGAGCTGCCTGCGCCCGTCGCGGTCCTCGGCCACGCGGTCCACCCCGTCGATCTGGAGGGCGCCACCGAGTGGGTACTGGCCCAGTCGCTCTCCGACGCTGGCTCACGCCTGGTGGTGACGCTGAACCCCGAGCTGGTGGTGCGCGCACGCCGCGACGCGACCCTGCACCGGGCTCTCGAGCACGCCGACCTCACCGTTGCCGACGGTGTCGGGCTGCTGTGGGCAGCACGCCGCGCCGGCTGGAAGCTGCCGGGACGCGTTCCCGGTGTCGACCTCGCCTTCGCGGTTCTGGAGCGCGGCGGTGCGGGTCTGCGCGTGGCGCTCCTGGGAGGGAGGCCCGGTGTGCCCGAACGCGCCGCGGAGCAGGCCGAACGCCGCTGGGGCGTCACGGTGACCAGCGTCCACCACGGGTACTTCGATCGCGATAACGAGAGCCTTCGAGTGGCCGCCGAGGTAGGCGCCGGTCGTCCACACCTGCTGCTGGCCGGTTTGGGGGAGGGACAAGAAGCCTGGCTGGAAGCACATCGGCGCGAGTGCCGTGCGGGGGTGTCGATGGGCGTCGGAGGCACCCTCGACGTGCTGGCGGGCACGGCCCGGAGGACCCCGGCATGGACGCGGCGCCTCGGCCTCGAGTGGGCGTGGAGGGTCGGCTTGGACCCGCGACGTTGGCACAGGTTCCCGCGCCTGCTCGAGTTCGCTCGGATGGCCTGGCGAGAAGGGCGCCGTTGAGAGCGGTGGCGTCCTCGCTCAGCCGACGGTGACCTGCTCGAAGCTCGCCTTCTCGGAGTCGCCTTCGGGAGTACCGGCCGGATAGCGCCCGGTGAAGCAAGCGAGGCACGTGCGAGAGAGACCGATCGCGCGGGAGAGCCCGCTCTCGGAGATGAACTCGAGCGAGTCGGCGCCGATCCTCTCACGGATCGCCTCGACGCCCATCGTGGCAGCAGCGAGCTCCTGGCGGGCCGCAGTGTCGATCCCGTAGAAGCAGGGGAAGCGGATCGGAGGGCTCGAGACCCGGAAGTGCACCTCGAGGGCGCCCGCGTCGCGCAGCAGTTGGACTATCCGGCCGGAGGTCGTGCCCCTAACGATGGAGTCGTCCACGAGGACCACGCGACGGCCCGCCACCGCCTCGGTGGGCGCCAGCTTCAAGCGCACCTTCTGGTCGCGCAGGTGCGGGCTAGGCGCGATGAAGCTGCGCCCAGCGTAGGGCGACTTGTACAACCCGATGTCGTACGGGATGCCCGAACGCCGCGAGTAACCGAGTGCCGCGGCGAGCCCGGAGTCGGGCACGCCCACCACGAGGTCGGCGTCGGCGGGTGCCTCGGCGGCCAGTACCTCGCCCATTCGCACGCGGGCGGCGTGCACGGGCGCGCCGTCGAGAGCTCCGTCACCCCGCGCGAAGTAGATCCACTCGAAAGCGCACGGTGTGGGTTCGCCAGGCAGCACCTGGCGGCTGTGGAGCCCCCGATCGTCGGCCACCACCAGCTCTCCGGGCCTTACGTCGCGTACGAAGGCGGCTCCCATCACCCGCAGCGCCCCCGGCTCGGACGCGAACACGTACCCACCGTCCGGGAAGGCGCCGATCACTAGTGGCCTGACGCCGTGACGGTCGCGGAGCGCGAGCACCCGCCGCCTGTCCATCAAGACCACGGAGAAGCCACCCTCGACCTCACCCATCACGCGCGCGGTGGCGTCCTCGAGCGACAGGTGCGCGTAGCGCGCCACCAGGTTGATCATCACCTCGCTGTCGTTCGTGGTCTGGAACACCGCGCCCTCACCGAGCATCTGGTCACGCAGGACCTTGGCGTTGGTGAAGTTCCCGTTGTGCGCGAGCGCCAGCAGCCCCTTGTTCGAGCGGACGGTGAGGGGCTGGGCGTTGAACCGCAACGACGAGCCGGTGGTCGAGTAGCGGGTGTGGCCGATACCGGTCCTGGCCGCCGGGAAGCGCAGCTTGTCGAGGCGCTCCTCCGTGAAGACCTCGGTGACGAGACCCATGTCCTTCTCTATGCGGATCTCGTCACCACCGGCCACGCAGATGCCGCAGGATTCCTGACCACGATGCTGCAGCGCGAACAGACCGAGGTGCACGAGCGCCGCGATGTCGAGCGGGCGCGGGACGTGCACGGCCACTACCCCGCACTCCTCGCGCGGCTTGTCGGGCCAACGAGGCACGGCAGCGCTCGCTCGCGCCCTCTCGATGGCATGCCGCATGCTCATACCGCCAGCGCCTCCGCGATCGTCGCCTCGAAGGCCACGGTGGCGTCGTGGAGCGTCACGTCGACGCCGCCACCCGGGGCGTCGGGGTGCTCGATGCGAACGCGTGCGCCACCGCTCTCGCCCAACCTCATCGCGTCCAGGCTCGCGGCATTGAGGGCTGCTTCGACGTCGTCCAGGCGACGGGGCGGCACGGCGATCAGCGCGCGGGCGGCTGCCTCCCCGAAGAGCGCCGCGTCCCAGCGCACCGCCAGTTCGCGCGGCAGTCGCGCGCGCAGCCCGCGTTCACCGAGCACCGCCATCTCCGCCAGCGCCACGGCGATGCCGCCGTCTCCGACGTCGTGGGCGGTGTCGACCAGCCCCTCTTGCACGAGCCCCGAGAGCACGCGCACCAGCCTAGCGGCGGCGTCCAGGTCGAGCTCGGGCGGTGCTCCGGCCTCCCGCGCGTGCTCGCACCACAGGTACGTGCTGGCGCCCAACGCCGGGGTACCCGAGCCGAGCAAGAGCACCACGTCACGCTCTCGCCGCAGCCCGACACGAGCGTGCCGCTCGACGTCTGGCAGCACACCGACCATGCCGATCGTGGGAGTTGGATGCACGGCCTGCTTCCCTGAGGCGGTGCTGTACTGGTTGTAGAGGCTCACGTTGCCGCCCGTGACGGGTGTGGCTAGAGCCGTACAGGCGTCACGGATACCCTCGACCGCCTCGCTGAGTTGGTAGTACGTCTCGGGAACGGTGGGGTTGCCGAAGTTCAGGTTGTCCGTCACCCCGAGCGGAGTCGCGCCCACCGCGGCCAGGTTCCGCGCCGCCTCCACGACCGCCAGCGCGGCGCCCTGGCGTGGAGAGAGGTAGACGTAGCGCGAGTTGCAGTCCACCGTCGCGGCCACCCCGCGGCGGCTGCCCTTGACGCGCAGCACGGCCGCGTCCGCGCTTCCCGGAACCAGCACGGTGTTGGT
>SKSV01000284.1 GCA_007122815.1 Trueperaceae bacterium
GGGCCACTGCGACGCGGGCGTGCAGTGATCTGCGAACGGGTGGACCAAGGCTCTCGTACACGGTCTCGCGGAGCTTGTCGTGCGTGATCGCGTACGTCCCGTCGGGGACGGCGACGAGCAGTCCCGAGGCGAGGAGCGGTTCCAGCGTCGACCACAGCGCCAGCGGCTCGCGCTCGGCCAAGACCTCGAGCAGGTCGAAGTCGAAGGCTCTTCCGATGACGGCCGCGAGATCGAGTGCCCCGCGCGCATGCTCACCGAGCGCCCGGTAGCGAGCCGAGATGAGGGAGCGGATGGACTCCGGTACGGCGGCCTGCTCGATCCGCGCCCAGCTCGCGGCCGAGATGCGCCTCGTCTCGTCCAGCTCGATGGCCTCGTCGTCGCGCAGCCAGCGCAGGTACTCCAGCGCATAGAAGGGATTACCCTCCGACTCTCCGTGCACGTACGCCGCGAGCCGGTCCAGTTCTCGCTCGTCCCCGTCTAGGACCTCCGCCACCAGCGTGCGGGTCTGTGCGCCGTCGAAACGACCCACGCTGACGCCACGGATCACCCGGCGCTCCGAGAGCTGCGCGCGCCAACGCTCCAGCACCTCGCGGTCCTCTCGGCGGTGGCTCACCACGATGAGGATGGGGTCATCCTGTACCCGGTTCGCGGCGTACGACAGGAACTCGAGCGTCGCCGCGTCGGCCCACTGGAGGTCATCGATGAACAAGATCGCACCGCCGTGCCGGTGACCATCGGCCAACAGCCGCGCCATCAGAGCGCGAAGTACGGTGCCACGGTCGCGTGGTTCCGCCGTTCCGAAGCGAAGGTCGTCGACGGGACGCGCCGGAGCGGTCTCGTCCCAGGTGTCTAGCGCCGTTCGGATGGGCTCGAGTGGCGCGCTCAGATCGCGCTCGTAACAGCGTGCGGCGAACCTCGCGACCCCCGCCGGCGCGCGCGACAGGAAGTGCTCGATGAGTCGCGTCTTGCCGACGCCCGCTTCTCCTTCGACGGCGACGACGCCGCCGTGTCCGGCCAGGGCACCAGCCAAGGACTCGTCGAGCTGCGCCAGCTCGATGCGCCGCCCCACGAACGACGTGGTGCCCCACGGCGCCGAGACCTGTGGTGGCCATGCGGCCTCCGGAAGTGGTTCCTTGGCGCCTGCCTCGGGCTCGGGGTCCGGCGGCAGGGCCAGCGCCCGCGTCGCCTCCAGCGGCTCGCCCTCGACCTCGAGCGCGAGGCGATCGGCGAACGCCTGGTAGGTCGCCTCGAGCGCGTCCGCGCGTCCTGCTAGGGCCAGCGCCCGCAAGCTGCATTGGACAGCGCGTTCGTCCAACGGATCCAACGCCGAGAGCGCGGCGGCCAAGGCGATCGCGTCCTCGGGCGCGTCGCGCTCCAGCTCCGTGCAACGTGCCACCACCGCGTCGCTCAACCGCCGTTGCGCCTGGCTCCGCTCGGTCTCGAGCCAGCCGCCGAACTCGGGGGTGCCGTTGAGGTCGAGTCCCTCGAGGAGTGGCCCCCTCGACAAGGTGAGCGCGCGTCGGACGTCGGGTTCGTCGAGGGCTTCCCGCCACGCCTGCACGTCGGTGGTGACCAACCAGCGAACCCGGTCGCTCTCGGTCTCGATCCCGCCGACTTCCTGACGTGCGCGGTGGAGGAGCTTGCGCAGGTTCCTCCTGCCAACCGCGTCCACCCGATCGGACCAGAACAAGAAGACCAGCTCGTCACGGGTGACCCAACCGGCGCCGAACGCCAGGTAGGCAAGCAACTGATCCACCTGGTTGGCGGCGAGATACTTGTGCCGGCCGTCCAGGTCCAGTTCGGGCCTCCCGAAGAGCCGCACTGCGTTGGGACGCATGGCGCATTGTAGGCGCGCTGCGGGCGCCGAAGGGTCGAGGCCGCCGCGCGTTGAGCTCGTCGATGCAAGCCCCGGCAGGCGCTCGCGTCGGTGACCGGCGAGCCGTCGCCTCAGGCTGGCGTTTCCGCGCTCGTGTCGCCGGGGTCGTGGCGCGCGTCTGTGCCGGTGGCGATCACGAACCTGTTGCGGCCGGCGTCTTTGGCGGCGTAGAGGGCGACGTCGGCGCGCTGGACGAGGGTGTCGCTAGCGTCATCGGCGAGCGCGAACGCGGCGCCGACGCTGGCGCTCACGGTGAGCGTCTGGTCGTCGACGTGGTAGGGCGCGCCGAGCGTGTCGACGATGCGCGCGGCGGCCGCGCCGAGAGCCTCCTCGCCGACCACCCGATGCATGACGACCGCGAACTCGTCACCGCCCAACCGGGCGGTCACGTCGGCGTCGCGCGTCGCGCGAAGGAGGCGCTCACCCACCAGCTCGAGGAGCCGGTCGCCCGCTACGTGGCCGTACGTGTCGTTGATCTCCTTGAAGCCGTCGAGGTCGATGAGCAGCAGCACCACGCCAGTGTTGAACGCGTCTGTGAGGCGCTCACGGACGACCTTCAGGAACGTGGCGCGGTTCGCGAGGCCGGTGAGCTCGTCGGTGCTCGCGCGCCGTTCGAGCACGGCACGGGCGCGCTCCTCGACGAGGTGGTCCCGAACCGACTCCGCCGCCTCGATGGCCGCTGCGCTCCACGGGTTCGCCTGGCCGCGGGTCGCCTCGCGCCACCCGGCGAACGACGTGCGCGGACCGAGCTGGTGCTCGTGCGTCGCCTCGTCCGGCGGGCGTCCCGCCCACTCGACGCTCTCCACCTGTTCGCGTCGCAGCAGCGTCAGCGACGAGGAGCGCCCCAACGGCACGCGGAGGAGGCCACTCGCGACGCGCGCCACCTCCGGATCGTCGATCAGCTCGCTGGGAACGCGCGACCACGCCTGCACGGCGTTCCCGGGTTCGCGCGCGCAGGCTGCGTCCAGGTGCTCGAGCGTGGCGGGCGGTGGGACGTCACCATCGGTGTGGAGCACGCCGTCCGACCAGGCGACCGCGCCGTCTGCCTGGAAGACGGAGCGGAGACGCGGTAGCACGCTCCGTACGTCGATACGCCCACCGCGTTCGGCCTCCGACCAGACGCGTTCCAAGGCTTCGCGGAGACGGTCGAGCTCGCGGAGGTGCGAGGCCCGCTCGAGGTTCGCGATGTGGAGCGACGCGATGGTCGCGGCCATCTCGCAGGCTTGTCGAGTCACGAACCCGAGCACGCGCGGGGAGCGGTGATGGCACGCGATCATGCCCCACAGTGTGCCTCGCGTCACGATCGAGACGCTGAACGACGCGACGACACCCATGTTCGCGAGGTACTCGAGGTGCACCGGGTGCACCGCCCGGAGCTCCGACCCGGTGAGGTCGAGCGTCATGCCGTCCTGCACGCCTACCACCGGCACCGGCGTGGCGCGTGCGTCGGCGATTATGCGTTGCCGCTTGAGGCGGTAGAGGCGACGTGCGTTCTCAGGGATGTCGCCCGCGGGAAAGCGCAGGCCGCGGTACCCCTCCACTCCCTCCGTGAGGCGTTCGTCGAGCACCTCGCCGTGCCACTCGGGCAGGAAACGGTAGAGCATGGTTCGGTCGAAGCCGGTGAGGTCGGCGACCGAGTTCATGAGGACGCGCGCTACGTCCGCGGGCTCCTCGGCCTCCTCCAGCCGATCCGTGAGCATCTGAACCACGTGGGTGGCGTCACCCAGGCTCACGTCGCCCGCGCCGGGATCCTCGAGCTCCAGCACGAGGCGCCCCGCACGCGCGTGCGCCGCCAGCGACAGCTGACGGCCAGCGACGCTCACCGTGCGGAGGTACACGCGGACAGCCTCGTCACCCGTACTGGCCGGCGCTTCGGCGCGGAGCGCGGCTAGGTCGAGCGCCGCGGGGAGCGACTCGCGCGCGTCGGTGCCGAGCAGCGCTTGCGCCGTCGTATCGAGGTAGGCATCGACGTTCGCCGACACGGCTACCACCACGTCGTCATCGTCGAGCACCAGCATCGCGCCGAACGGCTGGATCGAGTCCGCCAGGTGCAGGTCGGCCAGCTCGCACTCCGCGAAAGGCCCGTTCACCCTCACCGCCGTACCCCCACACGGTCGACATCAGCAACGTGCGGGCGACTCGGCTCGGGCGCGTCGAGTCCGAAGGCGCGCAGGAACACGACGAAGGTACCGCGGGCCGCCGCGATCGCGGCTGAAGCCAAGTCCCCGCGCGCTGGGAGGGCTGCGAGAGTCAGGGCCAACGCATGCCAGGCGGGCGCCTCCTCGGCCTGCAGTCGCCAGAAGTCGAAGGCGTTCGCGCTCAGTGTGGGGAGGTGCCGATCGAGTCGCGGAGCTATGGCGGCCGCCCCCCGCGTCGATCCCTCGAGCACGTAGCGTGTTCCCAGGTAGCGACCGCACGCCAGCACCCCGTCCATTGCGGGCGCCGCTTCGGCCGAGGGCGCGACGTGCGTGCCGGGACGCGTGGTCGAGTGCCCCTGAGCGGCGAGCGCCGCAATGTCTGCTTCGAGCGCGGGGAGCCGTGGCCGGTACGGTGGCAGGGCGCTCGGGCGGGCATGCTCGAGCGACGCGAGCGCAGCCTCGGCGATCGCGAGGGCGTGGAGGTGCTTCTCCATGATGGTGGCGTAGCGCCCCAGCGTGATGTCGGGTGCGAGGAGCGCGCCCTGGTCGGGTGCACGGTCGAGGTGTCGGTGCAGCTCTGCCGTGGCATGCCGCAGCGCGGCGCGCAGGTCGGGCGGCGCGTTGGCGATGTCGGCCGTCTGCACGCGGTCAGGCTAGCACGGGGCCTCGTGCGTCCGACGTGCATCTGGGGCGGGAGCCGTCGACGTGAGCTCATGGTGATGTGAGAAGGTATCACGTCCCCCGGGCCCTTCTTCTTCGCGCGCCGCGACACCAACCACCCGCGTTACCCTGCGCTGTCACCCGGAGGTGTCAGTGACTAACCGACCCATGCCTCGCACTCAGCCCGTCTCGATCCGCCGGCGCCGCGCGGGCCGCATCGCGGTGTTCGTGGTGCTCGCGCTGGTGCTGGTGGCCGCGGTCACGTTCGCGGCCATCCCGCCGGTCGCTACGGGGCCGATGATCCGCGGCCCGATCACGTTCACCACCACCTACGCGGGTGAGGACGTCGGGCTCGCCCCCGAGCGTGTGCGGCTCGTCACCGAGGACGGGCTCGAGCTGGTGGCTCACTGGGTGCACGTGGCCGACCCGGCGGCTGTGGTGATCTTCGTGTCGGGCACCCACGGGCCGTCGGTCACGGCCTTCTTCGGGCATGCCGCGATGCTTGCCGAGGCGGGGTACGCCTCGCTGCTCGTCGAGCTGCGCGCGCGGGGCGAGAGCGAGGGGGAGCGCATTGGCCTGGCGTACGAGGAGGTGCTCGACCTGCGGGCCGGCGTGGCGCACGTGCAGGCGCGCGAAGCGTACGTGGGGGTGCCGATCGTCGCCTATGGCCTGTCGCTCGGCGGCGCGACCTCCATCAACGCTGCTGGGGTCACGCCGGCCATCGACGGTGTCGTGAGCCTGTCGGCTTTCTCGTCTTGGAGCGACGTCTTCGTCGACTCCATGGGGCTGCCCGAGCCGTTCGCCGCGGTGCAGCGCGCCTTCGTGGACGTGTACTTGGGGTTCGTCTACGGCTTCGACCGCCGCGACCTGGTGCCGCGCCGGCAGATCGAGCGGCTCGGGTCGCGACCGGCGCTGCTCATCCACTCGCGGGGCGACACGCAGGTGCCCTTCGCGAGCTTCGAGCGCCTCGCGGCGCGCGCGCCTGCGCAAGTCGAGACGTGGGTCCGCGAGGGCGACGCGCACCTGGTGGTGGCTGAGGGGAGCTTCCTGCGGCCGTGGGAGGACGTCGAGTACACCGAGGTGGTGCTCGGCTTCTTGGGGCGGCACTTCGGGCGGTGACGGCGCGTCGTCGGCTGAGGTCGCGCACGATCGCGACGATGACGGGCACGCTGCTCTAGGTGGTCGGCTCGTTGGTCGTGCAGGTCACGCTCCACGCCGGGCGAACGCGGTTGCGCGCGTCAGCCCGCGGTGCCCCGTGATCGATGAGGTGCTGGGCGGTACTCGACACCATCGAACCCCTCGAAGTCCGCGTCCTGTGTCCAGAGCGTCGCGCGATGAGCGGTAGCGGTCGCGGCTGCTTCGTTCCGTTGCTGGAGGATGCGTTTGTACACTTCATTAACGGCGACGGTGGGCACCACGAGCGAATCAACGTGCTCGATCGCAGTGGCGAAGTAAGCTGCGTTCGGCCCGTCGGCGAAATACTCGAGCCAAGCGGACGAGTCGACTACGTTCACTTCCGGTCGGCTTCACGGGGGACGTCGGTGTCGGTTCCACGCAGGAACCCGCTTCGCTCCTCTGGTTCCAGCAGCGGCACCAACTCGACTCGGTCGCCGACGCGGAGCGCAAGCACCTTCTGGCCTGGATGCAGCTTCAGCGCCTCGCGGATGCGTTTCGGGATGACCACCTGGAACTTCGGTGAGATCGTGACGGTATCCACGTCCATCTCCTTATGGCTACATACTCGTACAACGATTGAGAGTCGATCGTGAAACGTAGGCA
>SKSV01000306.1 GCA_007122815.1 Trueperaceae bacterium
GCAGGGGAGCGAGCGAGCTCCCGTGGCCGCCGACGCGGCGGCCGTCACGCCCCCACACCCGCCCGTCGGCGGCCTCGAGGCGGCGGCTCTCAGCGCACCACACCACCTCGGTCTCCGGGGACGCGAACGCACGGAGACTGCCGCCGGCCCGGACGACGACGGCGGTGTGGCCGTCAGCGCGCACCTCCGCGGCGCCGCGTGGATCGACCTCGTCGAGCGCGCCGGCGCCGACGAACGGCTCGCCCGGCGGGGACGATTGCACCAGGAGGAACGCGATGCCGACCGCGAGCAGCGCGAGGCCGGCGATGACGCTCGCGACGACCCACTGAAGCCCGAGCGGCCCGCGCAGGATGATCTTGCGGGCACGGGCGGCGGCGCGCGGGGGCAGGTACCCGCGAGGGCCGAAGTCTGGGTCGGTGGGCGCGGGCCCGTTCCTGGGTTCGTGCTCGGGCATCGCCCCCAATCATGGCGCGCTCGGGCTCGGATGGCCCGCGACGCGCGGGCAGGTTATGCTCCCGCACCGAACCGGGCGCGGGCGCGCCCGGCGTGGGCTTCCTCGGGGAGCCCGGCAGGGCGGCGGCCTGGCGCGGAGGCGCCAGGGTTGCGGTCCGGCGGCGGAAGGATGCTGGAGTGGCCGTTCGGGTGCTGATCTCGAAGCCCGGGCTCGACGGGCATGACCGCGGCGCGAAGGTCGTCGCTCGTGCCCTGCGCGACGCCGGGTTCGAGGTCATCTACTCCGGCTTGCACCAGACGCCCGAGCAGATCGTCGAGGCGGCGCTGCAGGAGGACGTCCAGGTTGTCGGGCTGTCCATCCACTCGGGGGCGCACATGACGCTGTTCCCCCGCGTGGTGGAGTTGCTGCGCGACCGCGGCGCCGACGACGTCGTCGTCTTCGGCGGGGGGATCATCCCGTCCGAGGACATCGCCGACGTCAAGTTCCTCCTCTTCGACGCCGTCGGTGACCTCGTCTTCACCGGCGACGCAGAGCTCGTCGCCGAGGGACTGTACGAGATCACCCTCGGTGCCGACGTCACCGGTGCGCTCGAGGTCGGCTCCAACCGCCTCCAGGTCGCGGTGGCTCCGATCGTGGTCAGCGTGCCCGCGTTCGACTCGCTGGAGTTCGTGACCATCCGCTGAGGCTGAGCGTGCGCCCGTGAGGCGCTGCGATCAGTCGACGACAACGCTCTCGCGTGGCGCGCCGGACACCTACCGGCGCGCCACGACATGTATGTTGTCGGGGCGGCCGCGCCCTCGGGGCTCCACAGAGGTTAAACTGAAGCGTCTTGGAACGTATCCCGCGGGCTAGCCACCAGCGTTCCCCTGCATCGGGGAGTGTCGTCGCTGGTGCGGCCCCTGGTACGGGATTGGAGTGCGATGGTGGGACCTCGATGCTGCGAGCCTTCACTCGCGCGGAGCGAGCCGTGAAGCGCCCCCTCTTCTCGGTTCTAGGCGCGCCCTCCGACGAGCGCGATGGCTGACGCCTCCATCGCCAGGGCGAGCGACCAGGTCGCATCGGAAGGGCGACGGGATCGGTCGTCCGGGCAGGGTTCGTTCGCCCGCGTCGCGGGCTACACGATCAGCCGGGCGATCGCCCTCTTCATCACGATCGTCATCGGCGTGTACGCCACCATCCTCATCGCCAACATGGGTGGTTACGTGGACGAGATCCGCTCCGCCCAGATCGAGGAGTCGGTGGCGATCGGCGTCTCGCAGAACCCGGAGTACCGCAGCCTGACTTCGGCTCAGCGCCAGGAACTCGTCGCCGGTATCGTCGAGGTCGAACGCCGGCGCCTCGGCCTCGACCGCCCCTTCATGGTGCGGAGCTTCACGTACCTCACGAACGCGCTGACGCTCGACCTGGGGCGCTCCGAGTACATCTCCAGCGACCGGGGGTCGCGCCAGGTCCGGCAGGTGATCCTGGAGCGCCTTGCGCCGACCTTGATCCTCTTCGCCAGCGCCAACCTCATACTCTTCTTCGTCGCGATCTTCGTCGGGCTCTTCCTGTCAAGGCGCTACGGAAGCTGGCTCGACCGCTTCGTCATCGCGCTGGCGCCGACGTCTGCGGCTCCCTCGTGGTTCTTCGGCATCTTCCTGATCCTCATCTTCGCAGCCTTGCTCGGGGTGCTCCCGTTCGGCGGCATGGTGGCCACACCGCCTCCGCCCGATCGCCTGGACTACGCGCTGAGCGTGCTCAGGCACCTCATCCTGCCCGTGAGCGCCATCATCATCGGCGCCGTCTTCATCACCATCTACAGCTGGCGCACGTTCTTCCTCATCTACTCGAGCGAGGACTACGTCGAGATGGCCAAGGCGAAGGGCCTCCCGTCCAACACCATCGAGCGGCGCTACGTGCTGCGCCCGACCTTGCCGACGATCATCACGAGCTTCGCCCTGCTGGTGATCCAGCTGTGGACGGGGGGCATCGTGCTCGAGACGGTGTTCAACTGGCCTGGACTCGGGCGCCTGCTGTTCCAGGCGATCAACCTCTTCGACACCCCGATAATCGTGGCCTCGGTCGTGATCTTCGCTTACCTGTTGGCGGTGACCGTGTTCCTGCTCGACATCGTCTACGCCTTGGTCGACCCGCGCGTCAAGGTCGATTCGGGTGGTGCCGTATGAAGGCGCTCCTGCGCAACCTGAAGGCCCTCACGCAGTTCCCGTCCGCAATCGTCGGGCTGGGCGTGGTGTTCGCCATGGTGGTCTTCGCCGCTTACGCCATGATCACCATCCCGTACTCGGAGGCGATACGCTTGTGGCGCGGCGGCGACCAGGTGTGGGGCGATACCCCGCGCAACGCGCGTCCCGCCTGGTTCAACCTGTTCCCTGGCAACAACCTCCCCACCACCATCAGGGTCGACTCCCGCCACGACCCGAACCTCAAGACCCGGCAGGAGGTCGGTGAGGAGCTCACCGCCGTCGACATACGCCTGCCCTTCGAGTTCAGGTACGACGGCTTCCCGAAGGAGCTGAACGTCACCTTCGCGGCGCAGTTCGAAGCGCGCCGGCCGAATGTTCAGATGACATGGGTCACGCCCGACGGACGCGAGATACGGCTAGGCGACCTGACCCTGCGCGCTACCGAAACGTTCCGAATCTCGCAGGAGTCGCGGCTGGAGCGGAGGCTCGGGGGTAGGCCGCCCGAAGTCGGCCTGTTCGCGAACCCGGACGACCCCAGCCGCGCTCTACATGGGACCTACGAGCTTCGCGCCGAGGGGCTGGTGTTCGAGGAGGGCGCCGACATCGAGGCCAAGCTAGTGGTGTTCGGACAGGTACACGGTCTGGCGGGCACCGACCATCGCCGGCGAGACCTGATGGTCGCGCTCCTCTGGGGCGCCCCGATCGCCCTCGCCTTCGGACTGCTGGCGGCCGTGGGCACCACCATAACGACCATGATCATCGCCGCGGTAGGGGTCTGGTTCGGAGGTATCGTGGATGCCGCCATCCAGCGCGTCACCGAGGTGAACCTGATCCTGCCGCTGCTTCCGATCCTGATCATGGTCGGCACCTTCTACTCGCGAAGTATCTGGGTGATCCTCGGAGTGATCATCGTGCTCGGGATCTTCAGCGCCAACATCAAGACCTACCGGGCGATCTTCCTCCAGGTCAAGCAGACGCCCTACATCGAGGCGGCGCGTGCTTACGGTGCCGGGCACGGCCGCATCGTGTTCAGGTACATGATCCCGCGCGTCGTACCGGTACTGGTGCCTTCTTTCGTGACTCTCATCCCCACGTACGTGTTCCTCGAGGCCACGCTGGCCGTGCTGGGTCTGGGTGACCCGATCCTGCCGACCTGGGGCAAGGTGATCAACGACGCGCTCACCCAGGGAGCACTGTTCAGGGGCCAGTACTACTGGGTGCTGGAGCCCGCGCTCCTGCTGATGGTCATCGGTTTCGGCTTCGCCCTGGTGGGCTTCGCCCTCGACCGGGTGTTCAACCCGCGCCTGAGGGACCTGTGAGCGTAGCAACCGGTCAACGCCTGCTGGAGATCCGCGACCTTCGGCTCTACTACCGCTCGAGCAAAGGTGTGCTCCAAGCGGTCGACAGGGTCGACCTCGACCTGCCGCGCGACCGCTCCGTGGTCGTGGTCGGTGAATCGGGTTGCGGGAAGAGCTCGCTCTCGAAGGCGGTACTGCGGCTGCTGCCGCGGAACGTCGAGAGCTACGGCGGCGTCGTGCGACTCGACGACGTCGACGTGATGAAGCTCAGCGACGAGCGCTTCCGCAGGGAGGTGCGCTGGATCCGCATGGGCTTCGTGCCGCAAGCGGCGATGAACACGCTCAACCCCGTGATCCGCATCGGTGAGCAGATCTACGAGCCCTTGATCCTCCACCGTCGCGCACGCACGAAGTCCGAAGCCGACGACAAAGCGCGCGAGGCCTTCAAGATGGTCGGCTTGCCGGCAGACTTCCTCGACCGCTACCCGTTCGAGCTCTCCGGCGGCATGCGCCAACGCGTGGCGATCGCCATGTCCTTGGTCATGGAGCCCGACCTGATAATCCTCGACGAGCCGACCTCGGCGCTCGACGTGCTGACGCAGGCCAACGTCATGAACCTCCTCAAGCGCGTGAAGTCCGAGATCAAGACGAGCTTCATCCTCATCACCCACGACATAGCCACCTCGAGCGAGATCGCCGACGACGCCGCGGTCATGTACGCCGGTGAGATGGTGGAGTGGAGCGACGCCGGGCGCTTCTACCTCGAGCCGCTGCACCCCTACTCGCAGATGCTCATGGCCAGCGTGCCCACGCTGTACGAAGACAAGGAGTTGGCGTTCATCCCGGGGCAACCCCCTAGCCTCGTCGACCCCCCGTACGGCTGCCGGTTCAAGGACCGCTGCCCGCAGCGCTTCGAGAAGTGCGACGAGCCTCCACCGATGTTCGACACGCCCGACGGCCGCAAGGTGAGGTGTTGGCTGCATGAGTGACCCGACCACCAACGGTGCCCTGCTCGACGTTCGTAACCTGCGTACACACTTCGAGCTGCGCCGCTTCGGGTTCTTGAGGGTCGGCTTCGTCAAGGCCGTCGACGGCATCAGCTTCTCGCTCGGGCAGGGCGAGGCGGTGGCCGTGGTGGGCGAGTCGGGGTGCGGCAAGAGCACGCTCGTCAAGACGCTTCTCGGGATCCACCCTCCCACCGATGGCGAGATCATCTTCAACGGTCGTGACATCAGCAAGTTCGACTCCGCCACCAAGAAGTGGTACCGGTCCCAGATCGGCTACGTGCAGCAGGACCCCTACGGTGCACTGCCGCCCTTCATGCCGGCGCACCGTATCCTCGAGGAGCCGCTCATCATCAACGGCGTCTCCAGCAAGGTCGAGCGCCAGGAGCGCATCCGCACAGCCCTCACCGAGGTCAAGCTCACCCCGATCGACGACGTGCTCCCGAAGTTCCCGCACATGCTCTCGGGGGGGCAGCAGCAGCGCTTGGTGATCGCCCGCGCCATGATCCTCAACCCCAAGCTGATCCTGGCCGACGAACCGGTCTCCATGCTCGACGCCTCGGTGCGCGTGGAGATCCTGCAGATCCTCCGGAAGCTACAGGAGACCCACGATATCGGCGTGATCTACATCACCCACGACCTGTCGACGGTCCGCTACTTCTCGGAGCGCATCTTCGTGATGTACGGGGGCAAGCTCATCGAGCACGCCAACGTGCGCGACCTCGTCAACCATCCCAGCCATCCATACACCCAGGCCCTGCTGGAGGCGATCTCCGACCCAGACCCCGTCAACGCGGCCCAGATGCGCAAAGTGCCCGGCGGCGAGCCGCCTAGCCTGCTCACGCCACCCCCGGGTTGCCGCTACCACCCGCGCTGCCCGGAGTTCATGGAGGGCATCTGTGAGGTCGAGGACCCTCCCCACTACGAGGTGCGGCCCGATCATCACGCCGCCTGCTACCTCTACCGCGAGGTCGGGAGCGAGCGTTAGGATGCTGGTCAGGCGGTACGGAGGTCCGGCGAGTCGGAGGTTCTCAAGGTGATGCGGTCGACCAAGATGCTCTGGATCGGCGGAGGCATGCTGGTTGGGGGCTGGTTGCTGATCTTCGCGATCCTCATCGGGTACGTGCCCGCGACGTACTTCCTGAACTTCCTCGGCTACGGGGTGTCGTTCGCGGGACTCGTGGTCGGGCTCATCGGCATGTTGGATCACGTGCGGCCGAGACGCTGAAGGGGATACGCCGTCTTCAGCGCGGGACCACCTGCAGCAGCAGGGCCAACACGCCCCACGTGACACCCATGTAGATGGTGACCCGCTGCAGACCGCCGGCGACACCGCCACGGCTGCCGAAATCGAACCCACCACCCGCTCCGCCGAGACCTTCGCCGAGACCCGATTGCTTGGGTTCTTGCAGCAGGATCACGAGCACGAGCAGGGCCGAGAGCAAGATGAACATGATCA
>SKSV01000155.1 GCA_007122815.1 Trueperaceae bacterium
GACCGTGCTCGCCGCGGTACTTCACGAGCGGGCGCATCAGGTGGTTGTCGGCGTACTGCTCGAACAGGTGAGCCATCCAGCCGCTGACTCGAGCAACGGCGAAGATAGGCGTGTACATGTCGATGGGGATGCCCAGCATGCGGTAGACGCTGGCCGAGAAGAAGTCGAGGTTGGGCTTCACCTGGAGGTTGCGTGCGCTCATCTCGCGTTCCATCACGCGCTCCATCTCGAGCGACATCTCGAAGTACTTCGCCTCGGGCGAGTTCTTGGCTAGCTCGGTGGCGACGTCCCGCAGGATCGCACCGCGCGGGTCGAGCACCTTGTAGACCCGGTGCCCGAAGCCCATCACGCGTCCCTTGGGCTTGCTGAGCACGTCCATGACGTACTTCTCGACCCCATCGACGCTGCCGATCGACTCGAGCGCGCGCATCACCGCCTCGTTGGCGCCGCCGTGTAGCGGCCCCTTCAGCGAGCCGACGGCCGCCGCGATGGCGCTGTAAGCGTCGGTCAACGTGCTCGCGGACGCGCGTGCGACGAAGGTGCTGGCGTTGCTGCCGTGCTCGGCGTGGAGCAACAGGGCGGTGTTCAGCACGCGCGTGGCCGCGTCGCTGGGGATCTCGCCGTTGAGCATGTAGAGGAAGTTGCCGGCGAGACGGAGGTCGGAGATCGGCTCGAGCGGCTCCTTGCCCTTGCGGATCCGCTCGTACGTGGCCACGACGTTGGGGAACTGCACCACTAGCGAGAGACCGATGCGGCGGAGGTTCTCGGGGTCGATCGAGTCGGGGTCCTCGTCGAAGGCCGCCAACATCGCCGCGGCAGCCTGGAGCATGTGCATCGGGTCGGTGTTCTCGGGCAGGCAATGCAGCAACTCGAGCACCTTGTCCGGGATCGGGTAGTGCGGCACCAGCTCCTCGCGGAACGCTTCGAGCTGGGCCTGCGTGGGCAGCTCTCCGTGCCAGAGCAGGTACACGACCTCCGTGTACGTCGCCTCGGTGAGGTCGCGGATGTCGTACCCGCGGTAGAAGAGCTCACCGCGCTCGCCGTTGATGCCGCAGATCTCGGTCTCCGCGACGTAGACGCCAGCTAGGCCGTGATGGATGGTCGGTTCCATGGTGCCTCCAGGGGCGCCTCCTGGATTCGTGCCCGGAGGCGAATGGAAAGATGCGGAGTCTACCGCGACTCGTCGTCAGGTGGTGTAGGTGGTACGGGTCGTTGCGGTGGGGGGAAGTCGCGCTCGCCCGACCTGTCGCGATAGAGCAGGGCCAACCCGATCCCGATCAGGAGGACCGGGAGCCAAGCCGAGGTGAGCACGCCGCTGTCCGCGAGGCCCGCGATGAGACCGATGGCGGCGAGCACCGCGCCGAGGTAGGTGGCCCAACGCTGGGCCTTCGGCTCCACGCGGTCGACGGCGATCAGGCCCGCGCCGAGCGCCACCAGGAACACCCCGTCGCAGCGGAAGAGGTCGGTGAGGAGCAGGCCGAGCGAGCTCCCGGCGAGCACCCCACCGAGCAGGAGGAAGCCGTAGGTGCGGGTGTTGACGTACACCGCCAGCGAGGCCACCGCCACCACGGCCACCCAGAGCCAGCCGGTGCTGCCGGAGGCGCGCGCAAGCAGCGCAAGCACGCCGAACGCTATGAGGCCGTACCCGAGCAAGTGACGTCGGTCCATACCGCAAGTCTAGCGCCTCGATCGACCGAGACGAGATCGCGCCTGGACGTCTGCTATGCTTCGCCGGACGCGAGGTCCGTGTTGAGGAGGTCTGCGGTGATCACCGACACGCAGCGCTTCGAACCCTTCGGCGAAGAGCCCATCCGGCTGATCGACGAGTCCGGGACCTGGGTCGGCGCGTTCACCTGCGATCTGGACGACGACACCCTGCGCGAGATGTACCGGCACATGGTGCTCGCGCGCACGGTCGACGAGCGCCTCGAGCTGCTGCAGCGCACCGGCAAGAGCAGCTTCGTGGCGCCGGTGGCCGGGCATGAAGCCGCTCAGGTGGGCGCCGCTCACGCTCTGAAGGTGAGGCGCGACTGGATCTACCCCTACTACCGCGACACCGCGCTCGCGATCGCGGTCGGCTGGCCACTCGTGGAGCTGTTCGGCCAGATGATGGGCACCCGCGCAGACACCGCGCGCGGCCGGCAGATGCCGGCGCACCCTGGGAGCCGTGAGCTGCGCATGTTCACGGTGTCCTCGCCCATCGGTTCGCACGTGCCCGTAGCGGTGGGCAGCGCCATCGCGCAGAAGCTCGCCGGGGGCGGAGAAGCGACGCTCTGCACTTTCGGCGAGGGCGCCACCAGCGAGGGTGATTGGCATGCGGGCCTGAACTTCGCGGGCGCGCAGGGCGCGCCCATCGTGTTCCTGTGCGAGAACAACCGCTACGCGGTGAGCGTGGACCTGCAGCACCAGACCGGTTCTCAGGACATCGCTACCAAGGCCCATGCGTACGGCATGCCCGGGTACCTGGTGGACGGCATGGACGTGCTGGCCTGCCACTACGTGATGCGTGACCTGCTGGAGGCCGCTCGCGACGGTTTGGGGCCAGCTCTCGTGGAGATGACGGTGTACCGCTACGGCGCGCACAGCAGCGCGGACGACGACAGCTACTACCGCTCTGAGGAGGAGGTGGCTGCCTGGCGCGAGCGCGATCCGATACCGCGCTACCGGCGCTACCTCGACCTGCGGGGCCTCTGGGACGAGGAGCGCGAGCGCGAGCTGCGCGCGAGCGTGGGCGCCGAGATCGACGCGGCGGTGGCAGCGGCCCAGGCGGCCGGGCCGGTGCCGGTCGAGTGGTTGTTCGAGGACGTGCTCTCGAGCCCGACGCCGCAGCTGGAGCGCCAGCGTGAGCGCTTCGTGGCCGCGCGCCGCGCCGCGGCTGAGGACGACACCCGCTGATGCCGGTACAGACCTACGTCCAGACGATCGCGCGCACCTTGATGGAGGAGATGCGGCGCGACGAGCGCGTGGTGGTCCTCGGAGAGGACGTCGCCAAGCGCGGCGGGGTCTTCCTGGCGACCGAGCGCCTCTTGGGCGCCTTCGGCCCCGACCGCGTCATCGACACGCCACTCTCGGAAGCGGCGATCATCGGGGCGGCGGTGGGAATGGCCGTGTACGGCCTCCGCCCCGTCGCGGAGATCCAGTTCGCTGACTACGTCTTCCCCGGGTTCGATCAGCTCGTCTCTCAGGCGGCCAAGCTCCGCTACCGCTCGGGCGGCGCCTTCAGCGCGCCGATGGTGGTCCGCATGCCCGCCGGTGGCGGCGTGAAGGGCGGTCACCATCACTCGCAGAGCCCGGAGACGCACTTCATCCACACGCCGGGCCTCCACGTCGTCTACCCCTCGACGCCGAGCGACGCCAAGGGCTGCTTGAAGCAGGCCATCCGCGGCGAGGACCCGGTGGTCTTCATGGAGCCCAAGAGGCTCTACCGAGCCTCGAAGGAGGAAGTGCCGGACGACGTCGATCACCTGCTCCCGGTGGGGCGAGGGGTGCGGCGGCGCGAGGGACGGGACGTCGTGCTCGTCAGTTACGGCGCCAGCATGGCCGAGACGCTCCAGGCGGCCGACGCGTTGGAGGCGCAGGGCATCACTGCCGACGTGATCGACCTGCGCTGGCTCATGCCTTGGGACGAGAGCCTCGTGCTGGAGAGGGTGGCGGCGGTGGGTCGCGTGGTGCTCGTCTCGGAGGCGCCTCACAGTGGCAACCTTGTGAGTGAGGTCGCCGCCACGATCGCGGAGGAGGTGCTCGACATGCTCGAGGCGCCGCCGGTGCGGGTGTGCGGCGCCGACACGCCTTACCCCTACGCCCAGGACCGCGTGTACCTGCCCGGCCCGAACCGTATCCTGCACGCAGTGCAGCAGGTGCTCGACTACTGAACCGAAACGCGCCCGCCGGGCGCCGCGCAGGAGGCAGGATGCCCAAGGACGTCGTGTTGCCGGAGCTCGCCGAGTCTGTCGTCGAGGGTGAGGTGGTGCGCTGGCTCGCCGAGGTAGGCGACACCGTCGAGAGCGGCCAGCCGCTCGTCGAGGTGATGACCGACAAGGTGACGGTGGAGCTCCCATCCCCCTTCGGTGGAGTGCTCGTCGACCAGGTGACGGCGGTCGGCGAGTTGGTGCCGGTCGGAGCGGTGCTCGCGCGGATCGAGGAACGGGGTGACGCCGCCGCGAGCCAGGCGGGCGAAGCGCAGGCGGGCGAAGACCAGGAGGACCGCGGTGACGAGCGCAGCCTCTTCAAGGCGGAGTCCGCGTCTGGAGGCCCGTTGCTGCAGGTCCAGCGCGGCAGCGCTGCCGCTCGTGGCTCAGGCCGAGCCGAGGGCCCCGCTCCCACAGGTGCTCCTCGCGCGGCTGCTCGTGGCGCCTTCGGTCGCGTGGTGGCGGTGCCGGCCGCGCGACGGCTCGCGCGCGAGCTCGGGCTGAGCATCGAAGAGGTCGAGGGCAGCGGCCCGAGCGGGCGCGTGCGCGTCGCCGACGTGGAGCGCCAGCGGGAGCGCGGCCTCCCGACTGGAGGCATGCCCGCCGCGCCCCGCTACCAGACTCCCGTGGGCTTCGAAGAGCGGGAGCAGCGCGTGCCGCTCAGAGGCCTCCGGCGCGTGATCGCGCAGCAGCTCAGCGCCTCGCACCTGCACACGGTGCGCACCCTGCACGTCGACGAAGCCGACGTGTCGGCGCTGGTGCGCCTGCGCGACACGCTCAAGCCCCGTGCCGAGGAGCGTGGGGTCGCGCTCTCCTACCTGCCTTTCGTGATGAAGGCCGTGGTGAACGCGCTCAGTGGCTTCCCGAGCCTGAACAGCAGCCTCGACGAGGAGGCCGGCGACATCGTCCTGAAGGACTACGTGAACCTCGGCATGGCCGTCGCTACGGACGCCGGACTGGTCGTTCCCGTCATACGCGACGCGGGTAGCCTCAGCCTGGTCGAGCTAGCTTCGGAGGCCCAGCGCCTCGCCGATCTGGCGCGCCGCGGCGCGCTCGCGCCGGAGGACGTGCGCGGCAGCAGCTTCACCCTCACCAACATCGGCAGCATCGGCGGGCTCTTCAGCTTCCCGATAATCAACGCGCCGGACGCCGCGATCCTAGGGGTCCACTCGATCAAGAAGCGACCCGTGGTGCTACCGGACGACAGCATCGTGGCGCGCCCGATGCTCTACCTGAGCGTCTCGTTCGACCACCGACTGGTGGACGGGGCCGACGCCGCACGCTTCACCGCTCGCCTGATCGATGTCCTCGAGACGCCGGAGGTCCTGCTGCTGGACGCCTGAGACGTGCCGCAGGCAGGTCGTTCCGTAGACTCGAAGGGTGGACGTCGACGACCTCCCGGTGCTCCCCACCGACAGCGGCTGCTACCTCTTCCGCGAGGAGGAGGGGCGGGTCCTCTACGTCGGCAAGGCGGTCAGCCTGCGCTCGCGCGTGCGCTCGTACTTCGGTCGCTCGGTGAGCGAGAAGGCGAAGCTCATCACCCGCGACGCGGCCTTCCTCGAGTTCATCGTCACGCGCTCCGAGGTGGAGGCGCTGATCCTCGAGGCGAACCTGATAAAGGAGCACAAGCCGCACTACAACGTGCTGCTCAAGGACGACAAGTCGTACCCCTTCCTGAAGCTCACGAACGAACCCTTCCCGATGCTGGAGTTCACGCGCCGGGTCGTGAAGGACGGTGCGCGCTACTTCGGTCCCTACCCCAACCCAGGCGTGGTCCGACGCGTCCAGGACCTGGTCGCCTCGGTGTTCCCCCTGCGTCAGAACAGCGGCTCACCGATGACCCTGCGGAAGCGCCCCTGCTTGCGCTTCCACATGGGCCGATGCCTGGCGCCATGCGTGGGCAACGCCGATCCCGAAGCGTACGCCGCGGTCGTGGAGCAGGTGCGAACCTTCCTCGAGGGCGGTGTGGAGGCTGTCGCGAGCGTGCTGGAGAGGGAGATGCGCGCGGCCGCGGCGCGGCAGGACTTCGAGCTCGCCCGCCTGCATCGCGATCGTCTCGAGGCGCTCAGGCGGCTGACGGGTTACGAGTCGAGCGTGGTCTCCTCGCACGGTGAGGACCTGGACTTCCTCGGCGTGGCGCAAGCCGGCGATCACGCCATGGTCCAGCTCTTCCAGATGCGCCGCGGGCGGGTGGTGGGGCGAGACACGCGCTTGCTGCAGGGTGCCGACGGTGCGAGCGTAGCGGAGCTGCTCGACCCGTTCCTCTTGGAGTACTACGGCATGGCCACGAGCGTGCCGCCGTTGCTCCTGGTGCCCGAAAGCGACTTGCAGGTCAGGGTGTGGGAACGCTTCCTGGCCGAACGAGCGGGGCGCAAGGTGGAGCTGCGCACCCCGCGGCGTGGCGACAAGATCGCCCTGCTGGAGATGGCCGAGCGCAACGCCCGCAGCGGCCTCGACGCGCACGTC